>WRLO01000030.1 GCA_009777575.1 Candidatus Cloacimonadota bacterium | reverse complement strand
GCTGAACAAGTTGAGTATCAGTTAGACTTTGAGAATACATTGTCCAAAATGAATGAACAACAAATAAAATGGTTGAATGATTCCTTAAAAATAATGTATCCTAAAGGTCATAAATGGTTGACTGAAATAAATTTTAGTTTGAAAGGATAATAAATTGGTTGAAAAGCAAAAACGTCGCCTAACAAACGGTATACGCTCCGCCGCCCATTCGGGCGGCTCCGGGGCTGCTGTTCGGCTAGGTCTCTTCGTTCCCACGCCTCATTCCACCACATTCAAGCCCACCGAAAGTTTATGGTTTGCTTTATAATAAGGTGGAATGGAACATCGCCAACTTAAAACGTTAGACGAAATATGCCCAAGATATTAAATAATATGTTGATAAGGATTCTTTTCTAAAATCAAATCACCAATTTTTGACATGCACTCAAGTATCGAATCCCTAAATTTTGGAAAACTATCTGTATTCTCTCTTTTAAGCATATCCATATATTCTACTCTTAAGGCATATAAAACATCGTATATTTCAGTCTCTCCAGCGATTTGGAGCATAGAAAGTATATCAAGCATCAATGGTGTAAATAGTCTATTTTTCTCTGATGATAAATCATTAAATGTCGGTGTTTGGGAAAGAAACACTTTCATTTCATTGTAATATATATCGTAATTTTTGTATGATTGGGCTGCTAATGATGAATCTATCGATACTTTATCATCTGCTGGCACTATTTTTGAACAATATATTTCATTGTGACATACTTTCATGAGTTCTTGCTGAGTAAAGATGTAAAAATCGGGTGCTTGCTCGGTTTCGTGTCTCATATTGAGAAATTTGTATTTACCTTGTTCAAAGCCTTTGTAAATCACAGAATGCTTTGATTCTGTTCTGCGTATAGTTTTGATTCCCATCATTACATTCACATTTGTTTCCAAGAAATCAATTAATTCATGCTTTGAAAATCTATATTCTTCTATTGCCAAGCCCTTGGGTTTAAGAAACAAATCAAACCAATATTTACCTTGAAGCATAGAACCAGCAAAGTATTCTTGACCATCATAATAAAAACAATATGGAATTGCGGCTTGCATGATAATTTCTCTATCTTCGATATTTATGCCAAATTGCTCTAACATATTGGCTAAACCAGTATATGAACAAGAGCGATTGAATGTCATGTATTTCATCTGTATCCCTGCTTTTTCTATATATTTCTTAATATATCCTGACTATCCATTTCCATCTTTGAAAAAGCAAATAACTTTTTTCCTAAATTTTTTAACGATGCACCGATAAAGTAAACTATATTGTCAATAATTAGGAAGCGATCATGGCAAGCTGATGTGATATTTATGCTTATAGGCTCGTACTGGGAGTTGTGTCTTGATATATCTAATTGTAGTTGAGGAGAGATATGTCTTGTATAAATGTGAGCTGTAACACCTGACGGCCGTTTAGAGAGTAATACAAGCACACTTTCGTCAATATAGTTGTCTATCAATACGATAGATTGCTTTGCTGACTTTATAAGATCTGATGCAAATACATAAGCATCAAAAATTTCACCTTCAAAAAAGATACCTTGAATAGGTGGCAATGCAGTTTTTACAAAGAAATCAATTTTCTTTTCAGTTTCTGTAACTCGGTTTTCTAAACTTTCGAACCTTTTGTTTACAGCATAGCCTTTTAAAATGTAGTCTTTTAAAATGCGATTTGCCCAGATTCTAAATTGAGTAGCATTTATAGAATTGACACGATAGCCAACCGACAAAATTGCATCCAAACAATAGAATTTTGTTTGATATGATTTTCCGTCTTTGGCAGTTAGTTCCAAAACGGAACTAACTGAATTGACATCCAATTCACCAGTATCAAATATATTCTTTAAATGTTTGGTTATGGCTTGCCTCTTAGTTCCAAATAAATCAGCAATTTGTTGCTGTGTTAACCATACATTCTCATTTTCCAGCCTGACTTCAACTGCTGTAGTTATATCCGGTTGATAAAGAACAACTTCACCTTTGTCCATATTATGTTCTTCTTAATTTAACTATATTTTTGAAAATACTTATCTTGCTCAGTGATTAACTTTAAGATTTCAGGCACATCATCCAGTGAAATATTCGGAATCTCTGGGACATAAGCACCGCAATGGTATTTAGTCTCACTGTCTGGAAAGGTATATGAATAAATATGGCTCTCAGGTTCACCTAGACACCAGCTACATTTATTCTCAAGACAGCCTGGTATTTTGTGTGGATATTTGCTGATTGGAGACTTAACTATATCTGCAAATCTCTGTGAATAATCTCGACATGCTGAAAACCTTAATGCAAGGAATGGAACTGGATGTTTGCCTTTTTTGATACCCATTTTCACCATATATTTATTGAGGACAGGGTGTGTGAAAGCAATATTTTCTCTGACTTTTTTAGGGACATATCCCAGCTTAAGCAGATGTTCAACTACTGGCTCATAAATCTGCTTTGCGTCATTTGATAATTGAGATATAAATGTGTTGATTAGCTCTTTTTGTTTTGGTGTGGGCATAATTCCTCCATCATGGTTTGATTATACTCTGATTTGTAGCTCGGACATAATGTCTCCTTTATCTGTGCCGACTTTGTGGCAATTCATATTTAATGTGTTATTATATCTATTTTATAATTTTATAATACATATTCATCCCGAAGGGATCGATCGCTATGTAGAAAACGATTGACCACACCACCATTCCAGCATGCCGAAGGTATGCAACATTGTATATAAATATCCCTCTGTGCCACACCTTCAGAGTGGGTGAAAAAGTCACGAAGGGGGGCATCTATTTCTACATAGCGATCGATCCCTTCGGGATGGAGCTGTGTCTTCTTTATTAAATATGTCAACTATGACTATGATGTCTTTGATTTCACTAAATGTCAGCTCAGTTCTCTTCATTTTTCTGGCGATTTTCTCTATAGCATCAATAAATTTATTGAGGAATCTTTTATCTTAAAACGATTTTTCTAAATTTTCTTGACAAATTTGATAACTTTAAAAAAATTGTTCAAATTAATATAAATATTTTTATTTGGAGGATAAATGACAGAGAATAATGCTACTATCAATCAAAAAGAAAAAAAGCCAAAAGGCAAATTCACCATTATTGATTTATTGATGATTATTATGATTGTCGGTGTGGCTTTGACTATCACTTTACCGCTTAAACAAGCTCGAGAACATGAGGCTATCGTTAGAAACAGCGTTATGGAACTCGAAAAAATCATGCGCGCAAACGAATTTTTCAGACTTAATAGTGGCTGGGATTCTTATGCGATGGACCTTTCACAACTCAGAGGTTTTTCACCACAGTATTTAAGAGACTTAGACACTTCCATTTTTACCTTTACGGTAACAGACACTTCCATTGTCGCTACTACAAATCACCTTGCCCAAACTGAGAAGGGGTATTGGTTTGATTTAAGGGACAAAAGATTTAGGGTGAATGATGACTCTAAAGATGTCATCGTTGATGCTTGGTTGCCATAGGGATTTGTTGTGACACCCTATTTTCCCTCCCTAATAATTAATGTCTTGCAGGTGGCAGAATTGGGATAGTGACACGGAGATTGCTTCGTGAGTATAGCAAGAAGGAACCTCGCAACGACGGTATTGTCCATTATACACTATAGGCGTAAGCAATACGCCACTACGATATGGGGTCTGAGATAGGGGATAGTGACACGGAGATTGCTTCGTGAGTATAGCAAGAAGGAACCTCGCAACGACGGGCGGAGTGACACGCAAGGACGGTCGAAGTGACACGGAGATTGCTTCGTGAGTATAGCAAGAAGGAACCTCGCAACGACGATATAAGTGACACAGAAAAAAATCTGCGTCCTCAAATATTTGTAATTTGTAAATTGTAATTTGTAATTTGTAAGGAGTTTTCATGTCAAAAGAAAAAAATTTATTTACTTCAGAATCGGTTACTGAAGGTCATCCAGATAAAATGGCTGACCAGATTTCAGATGCTATACTAGATGCTATTCTCGAAAAAGATCATCTTGCTAGAGTTGCTTGTGAAACTTTTCTCACTACGGGTATGGCTTTGATTGGTGGCGAAATTACTACAAACTGTTATGTTGATATTCCTGATATTGTTAGAAGAACTATCAATGACATTGGATATATTCACGCTGATTATGGGATGGACGCTCAGACTTGTGCGGTTCTTACGGCGATAGACAAGCAGTCACCGGACATTGCTTTAGGCGTCGATAAAAATGATAATAAAGCTGCTGGAGCCGGCGATCAGGGTATGATGTTTGGTTATGCGGTGAACGAAACTCCCGATTTGATGCCTTTTCCTATTCATCTTGCGCACAAGCTAGCGCAAAGGCTTGCAGAAGTTCGTAAAGGTTTGGCTACTGATGCTCCGAAAATTGATTATTTAAGACCGGATGGGAAATCACAAGTTACTATTGAATATGATGATAAAAACATCCCATTGAGGGTTGAAGCAGTTGTCATTTCTACTCAGCACGCTCCGGAGATCTCGCTTTCGCAGATCAAAGAGGACATCTTAAAATTTGTGATCAAACCTATAGTTCCGGAAAATATGATCGACAAAGATACTAAATTCCATATTAACCCCACTGGCAGATTTGTTTTAGGTGGTCCGCACGCTGACACTGGACTGACTGGCAGAAAAATCATTGTCGATACATATGGCGGGATGGGAAGGCATGGAGGCGGTGCATTTTCGGGAAAAGACCCTTCCAAAGTTGATAGATCTGCCGCTTATATGGCGCGGTATATCGCTAAAAACATTATCAATTCAGGTTTAGCGCACGAAATCGAAATTCAGATCGCTTATGCTATTGGAGTTCCAGAGCCTGTCTCCTTGAATGCAAATTCATTTAACACAGGTCATATTCCCGACCACGCTATCGCTAAACTCATCAGAGACAATTTTGACCTCACACCAGAAGGGATTATCAAACAGCTTAAACTGCTTAGACCGATATACAAAAATACTGCCGCTTATGGCCATTTTGGGAGAGCTTTACCAGATTTTACATGGGAAATAACAGATAAATATTTTTAAATAGAGATTAGGCATTAGGCATTAGGCATTAGGCATTAGGCATTAGGCATTAGGCATTAGGCATTAGGCATTAGGCATTAGGCATTAGGCATTAGGCATTAGGCATTAGGCATTAGGCATTAGGCATTAGGCACTTAGGCATTAGGCATTAGGCATTAGGCACTGAATATTTGTAATTTGTAAATTGTAATTTGTAATTTGTAAGGAGCTTTTAATGAAAAAGATATTTAGCTTATTTTTTTTCTCGATATTTCTCTGCTCTCTTTTGTCTGCTCAAAATACTATAGTGGAGGGAGTATTTGAGAGAATGGATCCCAGTGAGCCTATTATAACTGGATATTATATCATAACATCTGTCCTCGATGCTCCAGCTGGCTCTCTGGCAGCAGGGACTTATGCTATGACGGATGAGCAGATAATGTCAACTGGTGTTATTCCTATGGGCATTGCTATCGGGGCTCAATACATATCTAATGACATCAGTCCAAATAATATCACTGACCCAGAAAAAAATATTGTTTATTATATTGAAAGAACTGCTACTGCTGATCAATTTAGAATTGTCCGAGCTATAAATATGCAGCAATTTTTAGTTTGGAGAGAATTAACTCAAGTCGCATTTGGAGGAATAGGTAATAACTCTATATGGCAAATTACAGGCGACAGCTCTCAAAATATCAATCCTTTCAATGTGCAAAATATAGCTTTGGCAAACGATTGGTTTCTTAAATTTAGACCCACCATGAACCCACCAAGATTTCTTGCAGATGAAGGTACAACTAGCAATGCTTACGGGATTACATTGTATAGGTTACAATCTGGTGTAGAAGGCGATTTCGTCAGATTGAACTCAGCAGATGGTTTAGAGGATGGTAGATATATCATTGCTGCTGATTTACCAGCCAATACTACAAATGCAGTAGCGGGTATTCATGCAATGCAGCATTTTACAAATAATTTAGCATATCCTGTCAGAATATTCCCAAATTTAGCTGGAAATATAGAAAATCCTTTGTTAAACCAGGTATGGAGAATAGAAAATATTGGAAACAATCATTATTCTATTTTCAATGAAACTGGATTGATTTATGTGAACGGGTCAAATGGTACAGAATTTGCAGCATCCTCAAATAGTGTTGCAAACGATAATTCGCGATGGACAATAACTTGGGATGCCCAAAGAAGTGTTTTTAGATTGGGTAATGTTCAAAGTAATACTAGAGAAATCTCTTTTGGAAGTGGTAATGATCAAAACGCGACAGGAGCTATATTTAGACATTTTGCATCAAGCAATATTAATCTAGCAAACAACAATTATTTAGCAATCACGCTTTATAAATTTCAAGATGAACCTACTTATGTCGAAGGGACATTCAAGAAAATGGTTTCGCCCGAAACTATGACACCGGGTTTTTATATGATAGTGGCAAGAGATGCGCGAGCTATGAATTCTGAGATAAGTGGCAATTGGATACAAACAGTCCCAGTAACACCAATAAACAATGAGATAATCAATCCTAATAAAGCAATAGTCTGGGAAATAACCGCTGATGGAGTAAATTGGACTTTACAAAATGTATTAACAGGACTGTATGTATCTTTTACTGGTTCCACCACAACGAGTTTGGAAATGGTCTCCGCAGTAACAAGTGATAATCAGAGATTTTCTATCAATTGGAATTCAACAAATGTAGCTCATCACATTCAGAGTATTTCTCAAAATCGTATATTAGCACAAGGCGCAAATGCTACAGATGGCTTCAGAAATTATGTTACAACTACTCCCGTAGTTCAGCTTCCAGTTTTATACAAACTCCAAGGTTATGACCCACCCCAGGTTCCAATCATTTCGAACATCACGCAAATCACAGAAGCACCCATAGCAGACCAGGATTTAACTATTTCAGCGACAGTGAGTTATACTGGCAGTGAAGCACTTTCTGTTTTTTTGCATTATTTTCATAACGACACTGAATACAATGAAGATATGACAGGTGTGGGAGATGTATATACAAGGATAATACCTGCTGCACAGCTAGTACATGGGGCAAAATTTGAAATGAGGATAGTAGTTTTATATGGAACCAATGCCCCAATCATCTCAGCAGAACAAAAATTTTTGGCAGGGATAACCCCAATCCGAAAATTGAGGGATAGAACAGGTAACACCACAGCAGATTTGGCTTATGTGGGATATGTTTTTAAAACACAAGGCGTTGCCTTGATGAATGATAGAATACTTTTTTCTACCAGAAATGAGTTTTATATTCAAGATGAAACAGCCGGTATTGCTGTATTTAGACAAGCAGCAGATGCTATCAATTTACCTGAAATAGAAGGTCGAACAATAGAAGTCAATGGAGCATTAGAAGCATTCAATCAGTCAATACAAATAAATGCCAATATCGCCAACAATGGTAATATTTCAGTTATTGATCTTGGGCAAATGCCGAATGCAGTTATCAATACAGCTGAATATTTCAATGATCCAGTCAATCGAGAAATATATGCAGGCAGTTTGATAGGCATAGACAATGTAGACAAAGTAATGGGAGGTATATGGCCCACTACTGCTACAGCCAATATTATGATAACTGATGGAAGCGATGAAATAGCCTTACGAGTATTTCAAGCGTCAGATGCTATAGGTTCTCAAAATGAACCAGATTGGCCAGTAAATATCACAGGCGTGCTTGGATATTTTTGGTCAACTGCAACTCCTACAGGCAATCAAATCATTTTGCGTGGATTAGAAGATATTCACCCAATTATTGTCCATACCCCGGTTATA
Organism: Candidatus Cloacimonadota bacterium; assembly: GCA_009777575.1. Lineage (GTDB taxonomy): Bacteria > Cloacimonadota > Cloacimonadia > Cloacimonadales > WRIO01 > WRLO01. The sequence continues at coordinate 29,766 of WRLO01000030.1, read as the reverse complement.
TCAGATGTCACACCGATCACCATATCTCCTTTAGCCAATCAAGATATATCGATAGCGGCGACTGTTACCTACACAGGAACGAGCAGTATAAGCGTTAATTTAGTGTATTCTTTAGACGGAGTAAGTCAGGATGATATAGTAATGCAAAACTCTGGTGGTGGGATATATACAAGCTCAATACCTGCAAGTTTAAACGGCAATAACACTAGGCTTGATAATGGCGTTAGGGTAGAATATCGAATAAAAGTATTATATGGTTCTGGAGAATCGATTTTATCAGAGGAAGAAAGAAGATTTTTTGTAGGGACTACTCCGATAATCAAATTGAGAGATAATTTAACAAACGGGATGCCTACATATCAGGGCTATATAGTTAGGATTCAAGGCATTGCTTTAAATTCAGAGGGTGTGATCAGCAATGTAGCGACAGATTTCTTTTTGCAAGATGCAACAGGAGGGGTAGGAGTATATACAACAGTGGCTGGCTTTACAGATGCAGTAGAAGGCGAAGAATATGTTGTAGAAGGTGTTTTGGAGCAATTTAATGGTAGATTACAAATATTGCATTCAACAGCAACTCTTCCTACAATATTTTCCATTACTCACATACCCTTAGGAACTATACCGCAACCAGAGCCTTTTACAAATACAATAAATTATTTTACAACATATTCTACAGCAGAAAATTATGAAGGTAGCTTAATTGAGATAAAGGATGTGGAACTCGCACCTAATATTACATGGCCTACTTCTGGCGGAACAGTAAGTGTAAATTTGACAGATGGCACAGGAACAATAGCTTTGCGAGTAGTACCTTCAATGTTTAGCGCAGAACCGAGCTTTCCTGCAGATATAGTAGCAATATTGAGCCAATTTTCCAATAGTTTACCACATCATGATGGCTATCAGTTATTTGTCCGAAATAGTGATGACATCACTTCTACTACACCACCTCCACCCTTTGTAGAAGCAATTTTCAGTCGAATAGATTCGCTCAGCGAATTAACTCAGGGTTATTATGTGATCACAAATTCAGAAAATGTTTATGCAATGGTCGACAATCTCGGCGGTACGGGAGCAGGAACATGGTTAGGAGCAAGGGATATATCAGCAACGATTGATGTAAACGAAATAGAAAACCCGACAGTAGACTCTGTATGGTATATAGATTTATTATACGATAATGTTTATGCGATTCGTAGAATAAATGACACTACCAATAGATATATAATTTCAACGGGAACAGGTGGAACTGGCGTCGGATATGCTGAAAATCATAGTTCTACGCTTGCTCAATGGGAAATAATCTATGATACCCCCAATGAAGTATTTACATTAAGTAATTTTGCCAATCAAAACAGATTTTTGACTTTTCGCCCCAATCAAAATCCAGTTCGATTTAATAATCCAATTCCAGCACCGCAGGTAGATTTTGAGCATTTAAAGTTTTATAAGAGACAGGGGTATATGCCACCTATAATAGATTATTTCAATCCAATAGTTTCTCCACCCGATATAGGTCTTGACATCAGCATTTCAGCTGTCATTGATTATAACGGAGACGACATTGACGAAGTAGTCTTGATTTACAGTGTTGATGGCATAGCTTCTCAACAAAATATTCCGATGGTTTTAGCCGGAAATGAATATACTGGCATAATTCCAGCTAGTAGTTTTTCAGAAAATGGCACCAGAATTGATACGCAAATTGTTGTTTATTATGGCTCTGGCAAATCCGTTGTTTCTAATATCAAAAGATTTACCACTGGTATTACTCCTATCTCTGATCTTAGAAAAAGAACGGGTAATACAGTTGAGCAAATGCTTTATAATGGTTATATCTTCAAGGTTCAAGGGGTTTCTTTGGTCAATAGTGGTGTCTTGAGTAGCACTCGGCATGAATTTTTTATCCAAGATGAGACTGCTGGGATTTATATCTTCAGTCCGAATATGACTCCGAGTATTATTATCGAGTCTGGTCAGTTATATGAAATAACTGGTGAATTGCAGTTTTTCGGTGGTCAGCTACAGATAAATGTCGTAGCAGGGTCTGTAGTGCATAGAGGTTCTGGTCTGATGCCTGAGCCAGTTTTGGGGTCATTAGCTTATTTCAATGAGCCTGAAAATCAGGAGAGTTATAATGGTACTTTGGTATCATTGGTAAATATCCATCATATCAGCGGAGAATGGCCTGGAGCGTCCTCAACAAGTTCAGTGAATATAATGGTTAGCGATTTTACCGAAGAAATAATAATGAGATTAACGGCTGGTATGGGTGTTTATGGTAATGTGCCGAATTTTCCGGTAAATTTAGTAGGAATCCTGGGAATATATGAGGGTAATAATCAAATCTTTATCCGAAATGCTGCTGATATTTCTTATCCATTTGTATTTGACAGAGAGGAGATACATTTTGGGGAAACGATGATCGATAAAGCTCTATCGGAATCATTTATTATCGATAATCTGGAAGATGAAATCATACATTTGGAAATAGGATTTACAATCGACTTTGGTTCTGTATTTACAGTTACTGTAGAAGCAACGGAACCGGATGCGGATTTTCTATATTTGGACGATGTTGTTAGTATAGGTATAGGTAAAAGTGCCAAAGTGACGGTATTGTTTCATCCTATGGAAGCGGCGGAATATAATTTGTTGCTCTATGTGAAACATTTGGGAGATTATACACGTGGTAGGGGAGAACCATTTCGGATAAGGAATTTGGAGTAGAGAATTAAGAATTAAGAATTAAGAATTAAGAATTTAGAATTGAGAATTAAGAATTAAGAATTAAGAATTAAGAATTGAGAATTAAGAATTAAGAATTAAGAATTAAGAATTGAGAATTGAGAATACGGAGTCCTCTCTGAAAACCCCACCCCGTAGCAGAAATCTCCGATTTCATGTCCGTAGCAGAAATCTCCGATTTCATAATTCATATCCGTAGCAGAAATCTCCGATTTCATAATTCATATCCGTAGCAGAAATCTCCGATTTCATAATTCATATCCGTAGCAGAAATCTCCGATTTCATAATTCATGTCCGTAGCAGAAATCTCCGATTTCTTAATTCATATCCGTAGCAGAAATCTCCGATTTCTTTGTTTTTCAGAGGTCATCGAAATATGACCAATCGGAGATTGGTGCTACGAGGCGGAACGCATACATGCGTTCCCTACGAAGGGAATCGGAGATTTCTGCTACGGATATGAAATCGGAGATTTCTGCTACGGGGTGGAGGTATATGTCCAATTATCATTTAACGATATCCGTTCGTGAAATAATCGAGAGTGTTTTTCTCTGTGGAGATTTACAATTATCCTTTTCTGGTAACAATAGATTATTAACAGGTTCCGAAGCTCATCGTGAGATTCAGCAAAACCGAAAAGATGAGTCTTGGGAAAACGAGAAATATGTCAAATATGAATATATTTCAAATGTTATGAAATCGGAGATTTCTGCTACGGGGCGGAACGCATACATGCGTTCCCTACGAAGGAAATCGGAGATTTCTGCTACGGATATGAAATCGGAGATTTCTGCTACGGGTAAAGCTTTTCCAGATAAAGAAAACGAGGTTAATCGCGGTTTATTAGTTCATGGTCGCATCGATGGAGTATACCAGAGTGCCGATGTCGTGATAATAGAAGAAATCAAGAGTTTTATAGGTCAAGTCGAGTTCAAAACATTTAGGTTAAGTGATTTTATCGAGCCTGAGTCCTGGTCTTCAAATATCGAATTATATTCTGCCTATCAAAGTAAATTTCAGGGATTGTCCTTTCTTCATTGGGGTCAGGCTTTATTATATTCATATATATATTTAAAACAGAACGGCTTAAAGGAATTGCTTTGCCGTGTCCATTATACTTTAGTGAACAGTGAAAAACAGAAAGGTAAGAAAACTGGCAGTGGTAGTATACATAAGCCTGAGCAATCTCAGCTTTTTGAGGTTTTGTGTAGTGGGCAATTTCTGGAATTATTTTTTGTCTATACTTGTGAAAAATGGCTTGCTGAGCATGGTAGATATAGCGAAATAAAAGCACTCGGGAAGGCATCTTTAATAGGTCTTGAATTTCCCTATAAATTTCGTTTTGAACAAAGAAAAATGGCAGTGGCAGTTTATAAAAATATATCTAAGGGGACGAATCTTTATAGCCGCGCTCCAACAGGGACAGGTAAAACACTTGCCACACTATATCCAGCCTTGAAAGCGCTGGGTGAAGAAAAGACGGAGAAAATATTTTATCTGACAGCCAAAACAGTGGGGAGAAAAGTAGCAGAAAGCAGTATTCAACTAATGCAAAACAAAGGAGCGGACATCCGCTATTGTGTTTTGACTGCAAAAGAAAAAGCTTGTTTAAAAGAATTTCCACTTTGCGATCCTGATTTTTGTGAATATGCAGTTGAGTATTATCGGAAACAAAAAGAGGGATTTTTAGAAGCCTTGAATTATAAAAACTGGGATGCCGAGCAAATCAGAAGTTTATCCAAAAAATATAAATTATGCCCTTTTGAATTTAGTCTCTATCTTTCTCAATTTGCAGAAATAGTTATCTGTGATTATAATTATGCTTTTGATCCGATTATCTATATTCGGCGTCATTTTGATAATCTTCAGCATTCTTATACCTTTCTAATCGATGAAGCTCACAATCTTCCTGATCGAGCACGCGAAATGTATTCCAGAGAAATAACTAATGAAATAATGGGTGAATGGATCCGAGAATTTCCGAATAAAAAAATCTTGATCTATAAAAAATTGTTAGAAATGAATATAATACTCAAAAACCTTTCCCCTCTTGATAAAAGTTTTTTCATTTTACCAGAATATCCTGAGAAGGTTATTGAGTTAGTAGAGACAATAATAAGACTGATAGAAGAAAAATTGTGTAATGCTTCAGATAAAAAGAGTAATTTAAAAAAGCCTTATAATCGCTATTATATGATAAAAATATATTTTCAATTGCTTTTTTTATTGGGAGCGATTCGCAGTATAACAGATGAGCATATCATTTATTATCAAAGAGAATTAGTTTATAAAGAATCAGACCAAGGTGGAACGCATACATGCGTTCCCTACGAAGGCGGAACGCATACATGCGTTCCCTACGAAAAATATAATTTAAAAATATTCTGTCTAAATCCTAAAAAAATCTTTTCTGAATATCTAAAATTTGCAAAATCAGCAGTATTTTTTTCTGCGACATTGCATCCTTTTGATTATTTTTGTGAGATACTCGCAGAAAAAGAAAATGATAACAGGTTGTCCTTACTTTCACCTTTTGAAAAAGATAAGTTTGGTTTGTATGTATATACAGGAATCAACACATTATATCAATATCGAGATGAATCTTATCAACCTCTCGCAGAATTGATTTATCATATCTGTAATATTAAAAATGGTAATTATTTAATCTATTTTCCATCCTTTGCATTTTTAAATTTAGTTTACGAAAAAATATCCTATTATATGTCCGAAGTAATAAGAAATCCCCATCAAATATTAAATATTGTCTGTCAAAAACCTAATATGACCGAAAATCAAAGAGATGAATTTTTGTCATTGTTTGAAGATACTAAAAACAGTAAAATAGGTTTTGCAGTTCTGGGTGGTATTTTTGGAGAAGGTATCGATTTGATAGGTTCAAAATTGATAGGATGTATTATCGTAACAGTAGGTTTGCCCGCCTTGGGAGGTGAAAAAGATTTGATAAAAGATTATTATGATATAGAAAAACATAAAGGCTTTGATTACGCCTATAGATTGCCGGGATTTAATAAAATAATGCAAGCTGCTGGTCGCGTAATCCGTTCAGAAAGTGATAAAGGTATAGTAGTTTTGATAGATAAAAGATTTATGAGAGCAGATTATATAGAAATATATCCCAAAGACTGGGAACATTATAGAGTGTTTTCTCAAAAAGAAAGACTGGTTTCGGATGTGAGGAGATTTTGGGAAAAATTATAAATTATAATTTACAAATTACAATTTACAAATAATAAATAGTGAAAGCAGAACATAGTTTCACAATTACAGGAAATTACCCTGTTACAAGCCCGACGGAAAAAAAGTCGGGCTTTTAAATAAGGTATAGAAAACTATCTACTCAAGCTTTATACTAGTGCCTAATGCCTAAGTGCCTAAGTGCCTAATGCCTAAGTGCCTAAGTGCCTAATGCCTAAGTGCCTAATGCCTAATGCCTAATGCCTAATGCCTAATGCCTAAGTGCCTAATGCCTAATGCCTAGTGCCTAAAATAATTAAAGCATAAAATAGAAGTTATCTAAGTTTTTTTGAAACTACTTAAAACTTTATATCTAAAGTGCTATGGACTCCGTAGATGTCGTCTAAGTTTGTGCCAAAATAGCTATAAGGTTGAGCGTAAATCCCGATCAATCTGATATAAAAATCTTTAACGAGTTGAATTTCGAAGCCAAGATTTCCTTCAGCACCCATCATATTACCAGAAGATCTAGTATCTCCTCTTCCTCTTTCAACCGCACTAAGTCCGCCTGCTGCGAAACGAAGGGAAATTTTTTGGCAAAGTGGCACAGTATAACGGAAAACAGCACTCATGAGTCCATGTCCAGAATTAAATGGGTCAAGCCAATATCCTTGTGGCGAACCATCATGGAAGCCATTGCCAAATAATTCAAGCCCATTGTTGAAATCTGAAGAGATAGTGGAAAAGAAAGTAGTGTTTTCTGGGTCTGTCCCTTCGTCCCCTGTAGCTATAAGAATATTGATAGCAGGTGTTCCCGCTCTACCAGCCTTGAATTCGAAATCGAGAGCAAAAGCCATCCCAATATTTTGGGTGTTTTTGGCATAAACATCTCTATCAATAAAGCTGTAATTCAAAGCAAACATCGCATCGAGATTAACTTTACGCCATTCTTTAGTGATGTAAGGCATAGCCCATAAATGATACGCTCTGTTTCTGAAAGGAGTGTATTTGTAGGTGTTAACGATTGTTTGTAAACCGAAATCTCTTAAATAATCAACTCCAAAAAAGTAAAGCGCGTTGTCTGCACCTTCGCTATAGCTATGCGGGTCTGGTCCGTACCAATTGTCATGCAGAGCAGTGTGTCCATTTCTAAGCAGTCCGTAACCGAATTCAACCGAAACTTCATTACAGAATTCGTGTCTGAGAAAACTACCAGCAAAATCATCATCCAGCACCAAACTGAGCGGGTCGTTCCAAGGTAGAAAACCTATCTTGAACGAAGTTCTTTTGATACCAGTAAAATCTGCATACAAGTGCTGTGTTTTGATATTAACTCTATTAGAGAAAATACCAGATTCTGAGTCATCACCCCAGATAAAATCACCAGCTTTGACAGCGAAAACGACACTTAAATAGTCAGTCGGAGTAGCTTCAAACTGTGCTCTAATCCTTGAATCGATAAATCTTTCGGATTCATATTCTGAGTCAACCCAGTTAAAAATCCAAGAATAACGAGTTCTAAAATCTCCACTATATTCGAAGGAAAATAGTGAACCTACAAATAGTGCAATAAGCACTAACAACAAAGCCTTTTTCATCTAAGACCTCCATGTTTTTATTGTTTTTGCGACATTTTCTAAAACGACCTCATTTAGTCAAGAACTTTTTAAAAATTCGGGTAAAAAAAGAAAAAAATATTTATTTTTTGGATTTATAACTCATATTATTATTGAAACAAATATTTTTTTAAGTGTTTAATAATTTAGGACAATATGAATTTTTTCCCATTATTATATGCAGAAACGCATTATCATCTGAAATATTTATTTCCAAGATATTTCAAAAAAGAAGCAGAGGTATTATTTGATTTACCGAGATGTGTATTAATACAAAGAACACAATCCAAGATACCCATATTTCTTTTAATAAAGGATGCAGATAGATATCCAGTAATAGTATCAGATATCAAGGCAAGGGTGTTTTTTGGGAGACATGAAGCTGGGGTTCAGAAACGCGAAATAAAAAATATTTTATTAAAACCCCAAAAAACTAATTTAACTAAATCCGATGTAGAATCAATAAAAATAAACAGTAACAAATCATTAGATTTCATTGAATTTTATATAGAAATAGAAGAATTATGGATAAACCAAAATATCATCATAAATATTGATTTCAAAATAAATAATAAAAAATATATAAATGACAATTATCATGGTTTATCATCACGATCATTCAAAGTATTTATCTCTGAAAAAGAAAAACTATTTCCGGATAATTGGTATTTAGGTGACACGCACTACCATAGCTCTTATACATCAGATCAAGTAGAATATGGAGCACCTTTAGAAATGACAAAGAAAATGGCATATTCTATGGGTTTAGATTGGTTTTTTGTCACTGACCATTCTTATGATTTAGATGATATAGAAAACGACTATACAAAAAACGATAAAGAACTAAAAAAATGGACAAAATTGAAATCAGAATGTGCTAATTTATCCGATAAAGAAATGAAAATAAAGTATGGTGAAGAAGTTTCAATAGGAAATATAAATAATCAAAATGTCCATCTAATAGTCATTAATAATCCCAATTTTATTGAGGGTAAAGGAGATAGTGCTGAAAAATGGTTTAAAAATAGACCTGATATGAATCTGAGAGACTTGAGTATAACCAATGACAATAAAATACTTTGCATAGCAGCTCATCCCTTTGAAAGGGTGCCAATTTTACAAAAGCTCCTATTGAATAGAGGCAATTGGTCTGAGGAAGATTTTTCTTTACCGATAAAATCGATAAAATATCTTCAAATAATCAATGGTCAAAGTTTATTTGAAAATATGGAGTTAATAGAAAAATATTTTAAACTTTTATTATCTGGAAAAGATTATTATATTCTAGCAGGCAACGATGCTCATGGAAATTTTCAATATATGAAACAGATAGAAATACCTTTTATCAAATTATTTTCTCGTCAACAACAGATATTTGGACAATATTTTACAGCTTACCAGCATTCAACAAACGATCCAATAGAAGGATTAAAAACAAAAAAAATCGTAGTCAGCAATGGTCCTTATTTATCGTTTTCACTAATATTTAGGGGTAAAGAGTATTTTATCGGTGAAATTATTGGAGAAAACTTAAATATAGAATCACAAAATGTGAAAGAATCGATCGAAAAAGTTCAACATTCAAATTATTCAAGAGAAGATAATACAAGACAAGCAGTAGTAAAATATGAATATAGTATGCCTTTAAATCTATCAGAAGAAAGGAAGTCCTTTTTACAAAAAGAAACTATAATAAAAATGATAGTCGGTGATGTAAAAACACAACAAATAACTAAGACAAGACTTGATATGAAAAAAAAAGAGATAATCATCAATTTGCAACAGAATTCATTTATTATCTTGATGTTATACACAAGGAATGGATATTTAGCATTAACTAATCCTATATTCACCGCTCTATACTAAGTAATAGGGTATAAAAATGTAATATGAGAAAAATATTGACAAAAAAGGTCTGAGATAATTTTTGTCACAAGGGATATAGAGTCACCATAGTATTTATTAGAAAAGGCTCAAGAAAAAAATCTCTGGCTTTAAAGTAGCCTACGACAGGGTATTATGTTTTTATTAAATAAAAAAAAGAGAAAAAAAAAGAGTGAAATTGATTATTCAAAGTTTTTGGATACAGTTGAGAATATGCTGGTTGTTATTGATAATACTGGCAATATATTGAACAAGAACAAAGAATTTGATAAATATTTCAATGAAAAGATAAAAAAATATTTTAATAATCTTTATTTTTATTTTGAAGGCACTGAGCTAGAGTTATTTAAAAAACACATATTAACAGCATCAGAAAGCAATTTGGGGAGCAAAATAGAAACTCGCTTTATCTCTATAGATTCCAAAGAATATACAGTCTTTTGGTCAGTTTCATTTGATGCCCAAACAAATCTATTTTATCTAACAGGCAAACATAAGTCTGATGACGATTTTGTTCATGAGCAGTTACAATTGTCAGAAGAAAAGTCTCGTAAACAGTTCAAGAGTATGCCTTTTCCAACCTATACCTGGAAAAAAACCATTGATGATTTTATCTTAGTCGATTTTAATGATATAGTATTTCAAGAAACGGAAGGGAAAGTTCAGCATTTATTGGGCATAACAGCGAGTAAGCTGCTAGTGAACAACCCTGAATTTATACAGGATATGGAACGATGTTTCAACCTCAAGCAAACTATCAAAAAAGAGGTAAAATACCTGCTTGATTACACAGGAGAATACAAATTTTATGATGTCAGTTTTGCCTTTATCGCTCCTGAAAATGTATTAGTTCAAATGGAAGAAATCACAATCCGCAAACTGATGGAAATCCAAATCCAAGACAATGAAGAAAAATACCGAAAGCTCTATAATACAGGTCAGGATGCAATCTTTTTACTAAATAAGGAAGGTCAAATATTAGAACATAACGAATCTGCATTAAAAATGTTTGGCTATACAACAGAAGAATTTAGTAAAAAAACTATCAATGAAATCATCGAAATGGATCATAAAAATCAAAAAAAGGACATTATATCAGATGTGGAAGAATTTATCCTCGACTTTTTCAGTAAATCCATGATAGATGGTTTTGTGGAAATCAGTTGTGTAAAAAAGAACAATGACATATTTCCAGCCGAAGTTCATACTCAATTTACTCAGATAAAAAACAATAATATTCTTTTGATTTTTATTCGTGATATATCGCAGAGAAAACAAATGGAAAAAGCCTTGCAAGATAGCGAAAATCAGCTAAAAATTTCAGTTAATGAATTAAAAAAATATTCAGATGAGTTAGAGAAGGCAAATCAAGAATTGAAGACCTATACATATATAATCTCACATGATTTAAAAGCACCTTTGAGGGCTTTGCATAATTTAGTAGAATGGTTAGAAGCTGATTATACAGATAAATTTGATGAAGAAGGGAAAAATATACTTCATTTGCTCTCTAATCGGGTAACACGAATGCATGATTTGATAGAAAGTATTTTAAGATATTCAAAAATAGGGAAGATTGATGTTGTTTTTGAAGAAACCGACTTAAATGAGCTGTTAAAATCAACTCTTGATCTATTATTGGTTCCTGAGAACATACAAATAATTATCCCTGATAATCTTCCTACCATATCTACATCAGGAGTATATATTCAACAAGTTTTTCAAAATCTGATAGGCAATTCAATAAAATTTTGCGATAAACCCAACGGAATAATAGAAATAGGTTTTGAAGAACAAGATACAGAAAACAAATTTTGGGTAAAGGATAATGGAGCAGGAATCGAGATAAAATATTATGATAAGATATTTCAATTATTTCAAACACTACAACCAAGAGACGAGTTTGAAAGCACCGGAATAGGTTTGTCAATAGTCAAAAAAATAGTTGATACATTGAAAGGGAATATATGGTTGGAATCAGAGATAGGAGTAGGAACTACATTTTTCATTTTGTTACCAAAATAAATAAAAAATCGAGAGGTTTTAGATTATGAAAAAAACAAAAAATTCATTTCTTTTTTATACTATTTTGATAGTTTTTTTATTATTAAGTGCTTGTTTTAACAATTCAATATCTCCTGTCAACCAGCAGATAACTAGTCCACAAGGGATAGTCGAAGACTTATTAAATTATTCACAAGACCCATTTTTCTACGCAAAATTAATCAATCAAGATTCATTACTTGTGTCACAAAATAGGCAAAATGAACTATACATTGGTTTTGTGAGTAAGTTTTTTGCAGTTTGGATAGATACTTTGTTTATTTCTGATTTATCTAACGGGACAGGAGAGAATATATTGCTTTCTGAAAAAGCAGAAAACACTTTGGAATACTACCAAAATCAGATAAATAACTTATTTATAAACGCTGGTATAGGCGAAAATAAACTTGCTCGAGACGCAGATTTTGCAAATGAGATAAAAATAATAGCGAATCTTGAAAACGGTTTCAACACAATGAAAAAAGGAATAATGCTAAACTACTCTCATATCAGAGTGATGCCGAGCGTAAAACCTTTTTACCTTGATTTTGCCTTAGCTGGCGAGGGTTACCCTTTTGATTATTGGCAAAATTCAACTATTCCAATCGGAACGCCAATATTTATCTATCATGAGAGCGAAAACTGGGCATTGATAGAATCACATATCTGTAGTGGTTGGGTGCCACGAAATATGATAGCGTATTTAGAGGAAGAAATGATAAATCAGGTGATGTTAGCTGAGCAAATAGCGATCACATCAGATAGAACTCCTCTTTATAATAAAAATGGGAGTTATGTCGCTCATGCAGATATTGGAACTGTTTTTTCAGTTATTAATGATTTAGGATATGCTTATGAAGTCTTTCATTTTAATAGAGATGAGTTTAATAACGGAGTATTAGCAAGCCTGAGAGTATCAAAAAATGACTTTGATACTGTAACACAATCAGCTCCAAGAATAATACCCATACCTTTGACTGCTGGAAATCTAGCAAATATCAGTAGTAAAATGATGGGGCAAGTATATGGATGGGGTGGAATGTATTTCAATAGAGATTGTTCTCAAAGTCTTTTGGATTTATATATTGGGTTTGGGATCTTATTGCCAAGAAATGGCAGAGCACAAGCTTATGAATATGGTAGATTTCATGATATGAGCCATATCGAAAATAATTTTGAGAAGAAAAAAGAAATTATTGATTTGGCTACACCATTTACAACATTAATAAGGACACCGGGACATATAATGTTGTATTTAGGTCATGTAGCTGAGGAACCGATAGTGTTTCATACTATTTGGGGTATAAGAACCATTGAGTCTGATGGCAAAGATGGTCGGCATATAATTGGCAAAACGGCGATAACGACTCTTGAGCCGGGTAAAGAACTCCCGAATGTTCATTCCACATTGATAAATAGGCTTGAAGGGATAACCTTTATATGTGAGTAATGTCAAAAATCTTGTCGAGAAAAAAGATATGCAATCGATTAACATTATATTTAGGAGGATAACACAATGAAAAAGCGTGATTCTACATTTTTAATGGTAGTTTCAGGGTTATTAATATTATATTTTTACAATTGTTTCAATTTGGGAGGCTTTGGAGAAAGCACAGTAGTGGCAACTGTCAACGAAACTAGCATAACTATGAAGCAATTGCGTCAATTTTCTATCAATACTTATGGAGGCTTTGATCCGGCAAATAGTCGAGAAATACTTGATATGATGATAAATCAAGAAATTTTATTGATTCATGCGGAGAAATCAGGTATCATCCAAAATGTATTGAATCCTCAATTTGAAAAGCAGGAGCGCTATGCTAAAGATAGATTGATGTTGGAGATGTTTTTTGATTTAGAAGCTGAAAAAAATGTTCATGTAACTCGGAGAGAAATCGACAATTATTTCAATACTCAACCGATATTTGAGGTTCGTGGTTTAAGTTTTTATTATTCTGATGATGAAGCTGAAGAAAAAGCACGATTAGCAACAAGAGAATTAAATAGATTAGGTGATTTTAACACGGTCTATAGAATGTTTTTTCCAGATCACCGAATATCTCGCCCTGGATTTATAGGTTTAGCAAATTACTTTCATCCCCCAGATTTTTTACAAGAACATATAGAGCAATTATCAAGGACTGGAGAAGCAACAAATCCAATAGAAACATTGTTTGGATATATAGTTTATTTTCGTGGTGTCCAACCTTCATTAAAGGATTCACGAGAGTTTATAGCCAATGAACTGTTGAATATAAAAAAGGAAGATTTTAAACAGGAAAGATATGAAGAAATCATCAGAAATAATAGACCTAATCTTTTTATCATCGACCAAATTTACAATCAAGGGCATGTATTATATACTCAAGAAACAATAGTCACAAATAGACTAACAAATGATTTTATGACAATAATAGAATTTTTGGATAGGTTGGGAGATTTATACAATATTTATACCATCAATAATCTTTCATATCAAGAATTTTTAGATTATATCAATCTTTTTATCAGCCAAAAGACAATCCTTAGCCTAGCAAGTGAAAATGGATTTTTTACGAATCGACAGTTTTTGATAAACTGGAGCGAAGAACAGATGAATCTGAGAGAGAATCAAAAGATAGAAACTATAAATTACATGCTTGAATATATTTATGATTCACAATCGAGAAACATCTCCGATGCTGATTTACAAAGATTTTACAATAGAAATAGAAATTTGTATAGAAGATCAGATTTCTTTAAGTTACAGACAATAGTATTAAATGATAGAGCTACAGCCAACAGAGCCTTTGAAGAAGCTCAGATAAACCCAGATTTTTCATCTATAGTCTTAACATACTCCAATGACCCATTCAAAAACTCAACCAACGGTATAGGACCATTTCAAGAGAGATCAGAATTGGAAAATAGCTATGATATACTCTTTGAAAGAAATGTAGGTGAAATCATAGCTCCTATCGAAGTAGAACCGAATGTATTTCATGTTTATAAAATATTGGAAAGGGTTCAGGGAGCAGTGCGTCCAATTGATGAGGTGGTGACGCAAATGATACCAAGTCTCATGTTTGAACGAATGCAGGACTATATCAATGAATTGGTGCATAATTATGGGATTCAAATTATGATATATGAAGACAGATTGGAGGGGAATTAAGATGATAAACCGCTATAAAATCTATTTCCTACAAAAAATCTTTAAATACACTTTTTATTTCTTTAATCTCTTTTAATGTTAGGTCTGAAATTTTTTTATCAGAACCTATTTTTTTAATCAAATGACTTGAAAAAGCTGAAATAGTCATATCCAATAAATCATCACTGTCAGAACTTATCTGTGGTAAATTTATCTGAGTTGAACTGATTGTTTTAGTTGCTTTTTCTCTCAGTTCTTCATTTTTCAGAGCCGTTAAGTCAATAATATCATCATATATCAGATCATCAATATATGTCACATCAGCAATCTTGGGTTTTTTACCGAAATAGGAGTCTTCTATATCAACTTCTTCTTTTTCATTATCTTCTTCTGGAGGTTCATCAAATTCTTCTTCCTGAAACACTATCGGCTCAAAATAATCTTGTTCCATAGCAGATTTGAAGTTTTGAAAATTTGATTCTGGTAACAAACGAAATTTTTCCTTATCTTCGGCAGTAAATATTTGATTTATCAATTTGTTGTATTCAAGACTTTGGTCAGTAAAAATCTTTTTTTCAACAGACCTCTTTTTAACTAAAATTTCATCATTGGGATTTGCACGATAGAGGATACTGTAAAGCGTAAAAGCATCAAAATATTGTTTTTGTGCCTCATATAATTGAGCCAATGTCAACGTTGGGGTTATCTTTTTTTCCATTTTTCCTTCCTAATTTCCAACTGTGATATATTCTTTGATATTTTCAAAGGTTTGAGAACCTATACCTTGAACATTAACAATGTCATCAATAGTTCTAAAACGTCCATGATTTGTTCTATATTCTATTATTGCTAAAGCTCTTGTTGGTCCTATACCTCTAAGGGTGATTAGTTCGTCTTGTGTAGCAGTATTTATGTTTATCAATCGATTTTGAGTATTATTGCGAGTGTTGTTTGTAACAGAAACTACGGTATCAGCGATTTGTATATTAGTATTTGAAACTCGAATTGAGTCTCCTTCAACAAAAAAATATTCTCTAAATTCTTCCAATCTTCTGTCACCAATTCCTCTAATATTTATTAAATCATCTACTCTTTTAAATCCAATGTTTTGTTGATATTCGAGAATAGCTTGAGCTGTAGAAGGTCCGATGTATCTTAAAAAAATCAATTCATCATAAGTAACTTTATTTAAGTCGTATCTTGGTTGAAAGTCTACAGCTAATAAAACTGATAATTTTTCTTGATCAGAAAGTATAAATTCATCCTTTTTTAGTAGTGGTGGAGAGTATCCAGAGATTTCTAAGGTTGTCCCTAATATAATTAAAAACATAATAAAAAACAAAGTTTTTTGTTCTGTTGAAGTCATATCACTAAATCGAAATTTTCTCATAAATCAATTTCTACAAAATTGCATTTTCATAGATAAATCTAAGTTCACTCAATTCAATATCAATAAAACTTTTTACAATAAATCTATTGTTGGTTACAATACCTAATCTTTGAAAAGGTTGTTCGTTATTTTTACACATTTCGATAAAGTCTTTTTCATTATTTGGGTGTAAAGAAATGGCTATTCTAGCATGTGATTCCCCAAATAACTCAAAATCAGCTCGATGAATCATCTCGTAATCGATTTGACAACCTAAAAGTCCTTGATCTTTTTTGAGACATTTTTCAAAAAGAGCCACCGCCAGACCACCGTCAGAGCAATCATGTGCAGATTTAATTATTTTTTTATTAACTAATTCCAGAAATGTTTGTTGTAATAACAATTCTTTTCTTAAATCAACTATAGGCGGCATCCCCATTGTTTTTTTTAGGATTAATTTTTGATACTCACTGCCACCTATTTCATTACAATTTTCTCCTAAGAGATAAATTATATCACCCTCATTTTTAAAATCAGTCGTTATAGCTTTACTAATATCATCTAATACGCCTAGCATACCAATAGTGGGGGTCGGATAGATAGAAGTAGCGACAGCTGGGGTATGGTTGCTATCTTTTGTAACCCTTTCATTATAAAATGACACATTTCCACCAGTCACTGGCGTCCCAAACATTTCACAGGCATCTTTTATACCTCTGATGACCTCAACAAAAGTCCAATAAACTTCTGGTTTGTATGGATTTCCGAAATTTAAATTATTTGTGATTGCTATTGGTTTTGCTCCAGTACAAAGCACATTTCTTGCAGATTCAGCAACAGCACCTTTGGCTCCCTCATAAGGATCAAGAAAACAATATCTACCATTACAATCAACAGAAACAGCAATAGCTTTTGTTTTACTATTATTTACGGAAGAATTATCTTTAAGATTCTTTATTCTAATCAAAGCTGCATCTCCACCAGGTTCGATGAGTGTATTTGTTTGAATCATATAATCATACTGTGAATAAATTGCTTTTTTAGAAGCTATATTTGGTATGCCGAGCAATTGTTTCAAAATAAAATTGTAATTATCGGGTTTAAGGGTAGATGCTTGATCGTAATTTCTTGTTTTTTCAAAATAAGCAGGTATTTTTACTTCTCTATCATATACAGGAGCTTCACCACCCAAAACAAGAAAATTTGCAGGTATCTCTGATTTTATGACTCCATTGTGCCGAACTCGAAAAATCTTGTCATCTGTTACAAATCCTATTTTGGCGATATTAAGGTCCCATTTTTCAAAAATATCTTTTACTGCATTAAAATTATCAGGGGTAACAACTAAAAGCATTCTTTCTTGTGATTCTGAGAGCAATATTTCGTAAGCAGACATATTCTTTTCTCTTTGGGGTACAAGTGCAGTATCAATTTCTATACCAGTTTCAGCTTTTGCAGACATCTCACTTGATGAACAAGTCAAACCAGCAGCACCCATATCTTGGAGACCTACAACAAGTTTTTTTTCTATTACTTCGAGAGTAGCTTCCATTAAAAGTTTTTCAGTATATGGATCGCCGACTTGGACAGCAGATTTTTGACCTTCAGACTCATCGTTCAATTCTTCTGAAGCAAAGGTAGTTCCATGTATTCCATCTCTACCTGTTTTTGCACCCACATAAACCACAAAATTTCCAAATCCTGCAGCCTTTGCAGACATTAAATTTTTATGCTCCAATAAACCCACAGCCATAGCATTTACAAGTGGATTTCCTCTATAAGCATCCTCAAAATAAATCTCTCCTCCGACAGTAGGCACTCCAAAGCAATTTCCGTAGTGACCAATACCTTCTACCACGCCTTTCATCAATCTTTTTACTTCAGGGTCAGATATGTCGCCAAATCTTAAAGAGTTCAAGGCACATATTGGTCTAGCTCCCATAGTAAAAATATCTCTGAGAATACCACCTACTCCCGTTGCGGCACCATGAAAAGGTTCTTTAGCTGAAGGGTGGTTATGACTCTCTATTTTGAAACAAATCGCTTGATTGTCACCAATATCGATGACCCCAGCATTTTCTTCGCCTGCTTTTGATAACATTGCCGGACTATCTTTGGGTAAGGTTTTAATATATTTTATGGAGTTTTTGTAGCTTGCATGCTCAGACCACATAACAGAGATTATTCCCAACTCAGTGAAAGTTGGAACACGACCAAGTTTTTCTAATACTTTGTTATACTCATCTTCGGTCAAACCATGCTCTAATGCGAGCATTAAATTCACTATAGGCTCATTCATCGATACCTCATAATATCTTATTAATAAAAAATCTACTTATTATTTTCATAATATTAACAGAATAAGAACATAAAAACAGATTTTTACCCACTTATTCGCCAAAATTTATAATTAATTAATTTTGTCAAGGATTAATATAAAAACACAATTAACGGATTAAATTTTTATTAAAATCATCCATATAGTTTCTTTTAAGTGGTTGTATAAACGCTATAGAGAGAGTGTATGCTTTAGTTCGATTGAAATCTAAATATTATTTAGATTGTTCACTTATTGGCTGTGCAATAATTAGACATAGTGATTATATTGTCTCATGGAATTTCAAACATCTGGTCAATATCAAAACAGTAAAAGGTGTTCCTACTATCACCTATTTGTTTAACTATAAATTCGAAAAAATTAAACTTGTTGACATAAAATTACTTTTTTTTTTCATGGCATAAAATAATTAAAATCAGGAGAATAAGAATGTCAAAAAGAGTTCTTCTCGCCACTGAAAAAGCCTTTGCAGCTCCAGCTGTTAAAGGTATTGAAGAAATATTCTCAAAGGCTGGGTATGTTTTAACCAAGTTGGAGAATTACAAGGAAAAGTCAGATTTATTAAAAGCTGTAGAGACAGCTGAAGCCGTGATAATCCGTTCAGACATAGTTGACAAAGAGGTTATGGATGTAGCCAAAGACATGAAAATAGTTGTCAGAGCTGGTGCTGGATACGATAATATCGACATTGCTATTGCTAAAGAAAAGAATATCGTCGCAATGAACACACCGGGTCAAAACTCTAATGCAGTAGCTGAACTAGTAATCGGGATGATGATCTATTTAGCAAGAGGGAAATTTAATGGAAAATCAGGCACAGAATTGAGAGGTAAAAAACTCGGCATTCATGCTTACGGTAATGTAGGTAGATTTGTGGCAATGATTGCTAAAGGTTTTGGAATGGAAGTCTATGCTTATGATCCCTTTGTTGCTAAAGAAAAAATGGAAGCTGATGGATTGAAGGTTTTCACAGAAATGAAAGAGCTATACAAAAATTGTGAATACATTTCACTTCATCTCCCCAAAACGAAAGATACTGTGAAATCAATCAACTATGATGTATTATCACAAATGCCTGAAGGCGCAACCCTTATCAACACTGCTAGAGCAGAAGTGGTATGCGAAGAATCTATAGTGAAAATCATGGAAGAAAGAAAAGACTTCCGATATGCTACAGATATTACTCCTTCAAACGATAAAGAAATGCAGATATATGGAGATAGATATTTCGCTACACCAAAGAAAATGGGTGCTCAGACCGAAGAAGCCAATATCAATGCAGGTATTGCAGCTGCAAATCAAATAGTGAACTTTTTTGAGAAAGCCGATATAAGTTTTAAAGTAAATTAATCATCATTGGAGATTGATAGGCAATATAGTATAGATGAAAGCAAAAAAAGAATTATTAAAGCTACTTTATGTTGGTAAAACAAAAGATGTTTACCAAGTAGATGAGACAACATTATTACTTCATACTAAAGATACAATAACTGGTTGGAAAATTAAAAAATCAGATGGATCAGTCGAGATTGTCGAAGATCCTGGCGCAAATGAAGTAGTAGGAGAAATCTCTGGAATAGGCTTGAAAAATTTGATTTCCAGCGTTATTTATTTTACAAAGTTAAATAATGCTGGAATATCAAATCATTTTCTTGATGCCGATTTAACAGAAAAAAGCATGCTTGTCCGCAAAGCCAACTCTATTGGCGCTGGATTGGAGTGTATTGTCCGTTTTAAAGCTATGGGGAGTATAGTCAGAACTTATCCAGACTATGTAACACAAGGACAGAAATTGAATGATTTCTTTGAAGTAACAACTAAAAACGATTTTGCAGGTGACCCTCGAATATCTCGAGAATTTTTAACTAATCCTGATTTTGGACCTATTTTGACAGATAGTCAATATGAAGAAATGAAGAGTATTGCATTGTCAGCAGCGAAAATAATTCGAGATGAACTAATTCTTTCTGATTGTGAATTAATAGACATTAAATTTGAAGTAGGTTTACAAAACAATCAAATAATCCTGATTGACGAAATTTCAGCTGGAATCATGAGAGTGAACAAAAATAATGTGCTTTTATCAGAGGAGGATTTGGCAGAAATTTTAGCTCAAAAACGGTAATTTTTTGTCATTATACTAAATTGTTTATATTTAGTAATAATAAAAATGAGGATTTTTCTTAATTAAAGCCAATCATTTAATAAAAAACTGGTACCAGAGACCAGAATCGAACTGGTACGGGGCGAACCCCGAGGGATTTTAAGTCCCTTGTGTCTACCTATTCCACCACTCCGGCATAAGAAAGAAAAAAACTCAAGAAAAGTGGAGGCGACACTCGGATTTGAACCGAGGGATGAGGATTTTGCAGACCCTTGCCTTACCACTTGGCTATGTCGCCTAAATAATGGAGCGGGAAACGGGATTCGAACCCGCGACATCAACCTTGGCAAGGTTGCACTCTACCACTGAGTTATTCCCGCAAATTATCTTGAGCCTTGTTTTGTGCCATAATAAAAAAGTGGTTCAAAAAGTCAAGAGAAAAATAAAAAATCGGGTATAATTTTTTTCGAAAAAATTCTAATATCTTGATTTATATAAAGTTATAAAAGAAAAAAAAATCACATATTATCTGAAAAGATTAAAGCTTCAAAACGAAAAATAATTAATTTTTCATCTGATAAGCAAGATTCATGTAAACCAGCCTTATGGCAAGTTTCTATCAAGAAAGTATCTCTATCCCAATTGTATTTTGTAGCAACTTGTGGTAATAAAAGTCCAGAACCGCGTGGATGTTTAATATAAAGTCCATCTCTACCAATAACAATTTCCTCATATTGTATTACTTTATACAAAGGACTCAAAATAGAAATTTCGATATTTATGTCTGGAAATTCTTCTTTGTTTACAGGTTTAAATCTATTGTCTTTAAAAGCAGCGGCTCTTGATAAATCGACCAATGATTGATAAAGTGGTTTATAAGGTTCAATATATCCTATACAACCTCTTAGATGCCCTTTTCTACTTAAAGAAACAAATAACCCGTAACTTTCGGTAAAGACACTTTCTAAAGGACAAGGTAGCATTTTTCCAATAAGTCCTAGTTGCTCTGCAATAGCCTCTCTTGCTATAGATAAAGAGAGTTTTTTTTCTTCATTGGTAAGCATATATCTCCTATTTCATCGAAACTGTTCAAATTTTCGGAACGCATTTTCGGAACGCATACATGCGTTCCCTACGGTGGTCATTTATAGAAACCGCAACTAAAATATCCAACAACTTGTTTGAAATCATTTGAAGCATGTCCAGAATGAGTATATTGTATATTTCCTATTTCAACAGAGTCTAAATTTTTAATTAAGTGCAACAAAGTCAAAATCCCACCAAAACCACAAGCTTCAATCTTTTTATTGGAAAAATCATCTTCCAATTTTTCAATATTAAAATTTTTTATATGCCCAATCAATTTTTTATCCATCTTCTCTGCCACTGTTGATTTATAAAAATGCGATAAATCTGTGCTGATAATAAATAAAGTATCTTCATTGATAAAATCGCTGAGATACTCACTGAGTATTTTTGCATTTATAAAATTTTGCCTAACGAAAATAATAGGTAAAATCTGTATATGTGGTTTTATATATTTTAAAAAAGGGAGGTGAATTTCAAGAGAATGTTCTCTTAAATCAACGCTTTGATCAAAGAAGAACCCTTTTTTTGATTGCAATTTATTGATCATTTGTTGGTTTGTTTTTATTTCTCCCAAAGGTGTTTCATATTCATCGTATTTTCCTATAAAAAAATCATTACTCGCGTTATAATGAGAGGGAGCTATAATCACAGCATTTTTAAAGTCGTATTGCTTCACTACATGATAAATGTTTGCTGCTGTTTGCCCAGAAAAATAATATCCAGCGTGTGGTGCAATGATAGCAAATAGCTTTTTAGGATTAAAATCAGCAGTATTTTTAACTGTGTTGCTGAAAAAATTATCAAGCATTTTAGTCAAAGACAGTTTTTCTTTAGGGTAAAAAGTACCAGCTATAACAGTTTTCTTAATCATACAAACTCCATATTTTGTTCTCTTGGGTAAAAAATTTATAATAAGGTTTTAAAGTCAAGTTAAAAAATTTAATCAATAGTTGGCTCATTTCCAAGTCCATTTCTTGAATAAGCTGTAAGTCATTTGAAAAATTAGATAATACGGAAAAATCAAGCTATAAAAAAAATAAATAAACCTAATTTTTTCTTTATGTAGATTGCATCCAACAACCATATATAAATTAATAAAAAAAACATATAGGAAAAAAGGTGATAATGTTTTTATAAGTTGAAAAAAGTTAGTATTAAAGTTAGGCTCATAAAATAATTGAGAAAATCTCAATATAATCTGAATTGGAGAGAATATTAGAAATATCCCAATCATAACCATGACAAGTTTCCAAGTTAAAGAGGACATGGAAAATTTTCCATACCTACGAAGTTTTTGGTCTTTTAATATTTTTTTTGAAGCTGGTTTAGTAAACATGGGTGGATAAGGCATATAAGTTATTTTTTTTTTATGGCTTAAAAATCTTTTTAACAACAGTTTATCATCTCCAGAAGGGATATGAACTAATCCTTCATATCCATTGACATCAAAAAAAGTATGTCTATGAAAAGCAAGATTTCTACCTGAACAGCTAAACGGAAACCCAGCACAAGCAGTAGAGGCGTAGTTTATTGCTGTAGCAAGCTGTATGAAGTATTGAAAGGGATTTTTATATATTTCCGGAGAATAGCCAATAATCATCGAAGATAAAGGAAAATTATTTAAGTGTTGATTTATAGATTGGAGCCAGTTTTCAGGAACAATACAATCTGCATCAGTAAGGGCAATCCAGTCGTTTTTCGCCGCAAGAATACCCTTTTGAAGAGCTGCTTTTTTGCCACCTTGTGATTGTAAAACAGATATATTCAATTTCTTTGCATCATCAAAATCATTAGATGAAATGAGAGTATTTATAATTTCAAGACTATTGTCTGAAGAATTGTCGTCAACAAAGATAATTTCAAATCCAGCAGTATAGTAGTTGATGCTTTTCAAGGAAATAAAAAGGTTTTCTAAATTTTGGACTTCGTTTTTAAAAGCGATAACTATAGAAAAAGTAAAATATTGATTGGGTTTACAAAGAGTTTTTTTGCCTTTATTAAGACATAAGGTCAAAAAAAGCAAAAAAGCGTTAAACATGTATGAAAATATATAATACATAAAATATCCCTTTTTGTATAATGATTTTTTACTAATCAGAATAGAAAAATTTCAATTTCAAGATACTTGCTATATTAATAATAAAAGCATATAGAATTAAAATAAAAAGGTTAAAAATGTAGGTAGGAACAGTGATATTACCCAACCATTTCATAGAAGATAAAAATACATTTTGTCTAGTATTTAAGAGTCTTCCATCCATTATATTTACAGCCAAAGAGATATATTCATTTTGATATTTTCTTCTTGGGAAAAGCAGATGAATTTCTTCAGTTTTATCGTTTAAAATGGAAGTGCTTTGATTATCTTTTAGCAATCTTTGCCTTTGTTTATCAATGACATTCATCATTCTATCATGCTTATTTAATTTTGCTTGTGAGGTATAAAGACCTTCAAAAAGCCAGTAAGATGGCATAGTTTTGACTATTTCGGGGATAGGATTTGTATCTATAAGTGTGATTTGTCTATTCATTTTTTCATATTCAATAATAGCCCCACCAAAAATAATCTGCGGTATTAAAATCAAGGGAATAATATTAATTAAGGACTTACTGTCTGATAAAAAAGTTGAGATAAACACCCCAAGGGAACACCCAATCAAAGAAGCAACAAATAAATAAGTAAAATAGATAGGGAACATCCCCTCAATAGCGAGAATAGCATTTGCAATTAGCAAATAAATCGCAACTTGAAAAGCAGAAAACAGACAAAGAACAGATATTTTTGAGGATAAAAAATAAGAAACCTTGATGTTTAGCATTTTCTCTCTGATAAAGTTTTTCTTTTCTGATAATATTTCTTCCATACTATTTGACATCCCTAAAAAGATAAATATAATAACCGAAATAAAGATAAAAATTCCGATATTTATATTTTGATTAAAACTATATGCTTCATTTGCAGGTGCAAGTCTTAGTATAAAGGCAATAAGCATTGCTAATACAATAACTTGTCCAAAGGTGATAAACATATTTGAATGATTTCGCAGTTTCATAATAGTATTTCTTTTAATAAATACCTTTAAATGTGTATATCTTGTTTGTAAATCTTTTTTTTCTTTCTTTTTAACTGTCATTTTATTTGTTTTAGCTCTCATACTGTCGAATTGAATCAAATCAAAAAGCATTTTTCTTTTATATTTATCTCTCCAATATTCAGGTGAAAATTTCCTTTTTATCATTATTTCTCTACCAAATTTCTCGAAGACGATTTCGCCATTGTCCTTGTATTCTGGGTATTCAACAATGAGATTAAGATATTCTGGTAGTTTATCATGTTTTTTTTGTTTTAAAACTTCTAAAGGACTATTTTGAATAATGTTTTCTTTATCAGATGAAGCCTGAGTATCAGCATTATATTGATTTGTTTTATTAGCCAGAAAAGTTGAGGCGGAGAAAAATGGCTCATCCGCGTCAAAGTAAGGTGAAGGAAAAATACTATCATCAATAGGAGGGCAAATTTGTTCAAATTCCATATCAAAATATGTCCATACTTCGTTTGGTTTTCCGAAGAAAACTTGTTTTCCTCCTCTATCCATGATCAATATCTTATCAAATATATGAAAAACTGTGGTGTTGGGTTGATGTATTGTCAAAAGAACAAATTTACCCTGCTCTGTATATTGTTTTAAGATATCGATAATTTGTTCAGCATCTATATAACTAAGCCCTGAGGTAGGTTCATCACAAATCAGAAAAGTTGGGTCAAATAATAATTCTAAGGCTAAGTTAAGTCTTTTTCTTTCACCACCGCTTAAATATTTATTTTTAAAATCTCCAACTTTAGTATTCTTTTTATGAATAAGATTTGTATTTATGAGTATTTTCATAATTTTTTGTTCTAAATAAGCATCAGTGATTTTAGGTATTCTCAGTTTGCCCCTATAATAAAGGTTTTCATAAACAGTAAGATGAGTAAAAAGGATGTCATCTTGTGGAACATAACCGACATATTGAGAGAAAAAACCTATATTTTGATAATAATCTTTTCCATCATACATAATAGAGCCATAAGTTGGAATTATTTCACCACATAAAGATTTTAACAGGCTCGATTTTCCACATCCGGATTGCCCTAATATACCTAAAATTTCTCCTTTTTCTATCTCAAAAGATATACCATCTAAACCCATTGTTCCATCTGTAAAAAAATGTTTTATATCCAGAACATTGATATTTTCAAGTTCGAATGGTATTTCGACTAAATCATAAAAATTATTTATACGGAAATTATTCTTGTTTATTGTAATAATATCAGTGTTTAGGTAAAAGAGTGTCGGTTCTGTAATTTTTATATTGTTAAGATAAACGACCCAAGTTTTTTTCAAAGGCAGATGTAAATAATGTTTATGATTACTTATTTCTATATGAATTATACTGTTAGTGTTTTCAACACGACTCAAAGAAAAAAAGCCTGCTTGGTGATCAATGTAAAGTTCATCTGGAATGGTATTAAAATTTCCAATATCGTTTTTTAACGAGAGAAATTCAAAGACATTAAAACTTGGAATCCCTTTAATATGAAAAACATCATCATATAATAGCTCAACAGTTTTATTTTTCGGAATTTGCTCTTTGTTTTGGTAAATAATCCCTCTGTATAAAACTAAGCTAAACCTATTACAATCATTAATAATCTTAAAATCAAAAGCGTCTCTTTTGTATATAATTTCATCTTGATTATCTTGATTTTTATAAAGCCTAACTAAATTATCAGAATTGAATTCGATACCACTAACATTAATAATAGAATGTCTCGGAATAAGAAACATATTAAAAGGAGCTAATTTTTTATCATCAATATAGGCTGAGACTCTGTTGTTTGTGGCAATAAAAATGTATTGGTCGATCATGAACAGGACAAATTCTACACCATTTAATAATTTATCAAAAAACTGTATTTGGCATTTATCATCTCTACCGAAACTAACATAATCACTGAAAATAGATGTTTCAATAGCGTTTATTTTTATGTGTTCTTTTATGGATAGATGATCTAAAGATTTGTGTTCTAGATTATTGAAAAACTCCATAAAACCATCTGTTTCTAAATCAAGTTTTTTTGCGAGTTCTAAAATCTTTGTTATTTTAGGTAAGGAGTAATCATTATTTGAACTTGTCATGATGATAAGGCTGAGAAGAATCCTGATCTTGTCAATAGCGATTAAATGCTCATTTAGATAAGAAATGACATGATTAATATGAATATTTCTACTCACAACCTCTCTAATATATATCTCCCAAGAAATAGTCTCTCTTCTAAAAATATTTATCAACAAGCTGTATAGAATATTAATTTCAATATTTGATATACCAATCTCTTTTTCTATAGAATCTTCATTGCTATTTTCTGAACCTACCTCATCATTTACTTGTTTTATTACTTCATCATCTAATGAAATATCCAAATTTTCTTTTCCAAAATCAAATATCACATCTCTTCTCAAAAAATGAACATACAGTTGAGTTACATTATCAATAATTCTTTTTCTTTCAGGAGTTGTAGTTTTATGTCTTTTTGTAGTGTCTTTTAAAATCATAATTATCCTTGATTTATCATCACTAACATATTTTCTTTGCACATATTACAAAGATTATTAATACAATATTTATGATAAATATTCAAAATTCCTTGCTGATATATAGCTTTTTTCTGTGAAATGATAAATTGCTCTTCTGACATATATTTTCTCATTATTTGACTAATATTATTTTCTTCTAAACCTCTAAAATCCTTGTAAATTCGATAACAAAGATTCAATAAACTACTATCATTCATAATATTTGCATAGATAATAAGGATTGGAATAAAGATATTGATGACTATAGTATTTATCCTATCTTTTCCAAGTTTGTATTTAGTAAATTGATTTGATTCTTTCTTTTGATGATAAAAATCAGAAGTAGGGTTTAAATCACCAGAAAATTTCTCATATAATCTATTCATAAATTTCTTAATTGAAAAATCAATTTCAGTAAAGGAAAAAAGTTTCACAATTTCAGTAGTCATAGATGTAGAAAATGAATCGAATATAAAGGGAGATATCTGATACAGGCGAGTTTTGGGATGATTGCAAGGTCTTATTCTAAATAAATACCAATTATATTTTTTATTATCAAATTCAGCCTTTGAAACTATATCTTTTATAAAATCATCTCTGAGAGAATTATTTATATTCTGAATGGGAGTTGCTGATTTTACGGAAGAAATTTTATTATTTGACATAGACCTAATATAATCGTCTTTTTTTTCTCCATAAACCTGTTTAAATCCAATCCATTTATGTTCTTTAGAAAATAAATAAAACTGATGTTTATTTTTTGAATAGCCCATAGCTTCAAGTATACTTTGGTAAAATAGCTGATCCATTGACACAAAGGACAATTCTGCTTGAAATCTTTTTATTTTCTTTTCTAATCTTTCCAAGCCAGACTTCAAAAGAAAAGACTCATAAAATTCAGGTCTGATAGTAGAAAAAAGACTACAATATTTTTCTTTTATCTTGTAAACATTCTCTGAATACCTTTTAAACAATTTTTCTATATCATCAGAGATTATGTTTTTCAGTTCTAAAATTTCTATTTTATCACCATTTTCATTAACGGTGATTTCCATCAGATGATTGTGATTCAATACTACATGTAAAATCACACTGTTATAGGCAGGATTAGTGTCATGCTGGTGATGATACCAATCACTTGTATTAATATGGATTTCTACATCTCCTGTGAAAGTCTTTTTATCTATCTCCACGATAGCATTTTTAAAGTCGGCACCCGACATAGTGTTAAAATGACCTTGAAAATGTATTTTAACATCCAACCCTGAGATCGTTTTCAGAACTTTAGCCTTATAATCTTTATATTTTATATGCTGTTCATCCCAGATGTGATAAAGAAATTTTTCTGGGAAGGTATTTTCAGATCTATCAGAAATGAAATAGTTTATAAAGTCCATAATTAATTCTTATTTCGATAAATAATCGGGTCTTCCAAATCTGCCTCTTTAAAAGCCTTCAACCGTAAAAAACAGCTATCACATTCTCCACAAGCGATTTCATTTTCAGAATAACAGCTCCAAGTCAATTCATAAGGTGCATTGAGAGATTTCCCTAACTTTATGATATTGGATTTTGTGAGATTAATTATAGGAGTTTTTATTTCTAAATTTATATTGTATTTGGTTCCAAGATTTATGGCTTTTTCGAGGCTTTGAAAGAATACAGACCTACAATCTGGGTAGTTTGAGCCTTCCACTTCGATAGCTCCTATATATATTTTGAAAGTAATTTGAGATTGAGATTCTCTAGTTTGCTCATTTCTTTCAGAAACATGATGGTTCATTTCATTTTGAATATTTAAAACTTCTGCCCAAGAACATGCTATAGCTATCAAATTCCCATTCCGAAAAGGGACATAAGTATTCGGGATCTCAAAAGGGTCGATATTGATAGGAATATCAATATTTTTGTCAGTTAGAGAACTTCCCCCAAACTGCTTTAAATATCCAATATCAATTATTTTTTTATCTTTTGGTTTGTAAAAATCACAAATTTTTTGAAAAGCCTTTAATTCTTTCTTTTCTGTTCTTTGTCCATAATTAACATGAAGAAAATATATTTCATCGTTTTCTTCAATGGCTATACATGCAGTAACAAGGCTATCAATACCACCACTGACTAATACTATTGCTTTACTCATTTTTCTCGTTTATACTCTCCTTCTTTTTCCTAAGAGTAACCAATTTTTTCAAATACTCAAAAAAGTCAAGTGAAATGATTTTTTACAAGATATTGTTTTATAGAAATAGTGACTAGTCATTATCCCGTCCTTGCGAGGTCCCTCACTTGAAACTCCCCACGAAGCAACATCCGTGTCACTCCCCCCAACCCGTCGTTGCGAGGTTCCTCATTTTAAACTCCCCCCGAAGCAATCTCCGTGTCACTACCCCCCTTCCCGTCCTTGCGAGGTCCCTTCTTGCGATCCTCACGAAGCAATCTCCGTGTCACTACATCCAACCCGTCGTTGCGAGGTTCCTTCTTGCTATCCTCACGAAGCAATCTCCGTGCCACTACCACCCCGCTCCGTCGTTGCGAGGTCCCTTCTTGCTATCCCCACGAAGCAATCTCCGTGTCACTCCATCCAACCCGTCGTTGCCAGGTTCCTTCTTGCTATCCTCACGAAGC
>WRLO01000029.1 GCA_009777575.1 Candidatus Cloacimonadota bacterium | reverse complement strand
ATTCCATCTCACGATGGACACCCTTGTCTTAAGCTAACAGTTCCTACTACCAAGCCTGTAATGGACTTACACCATCAAGCTGATGTTCATGTCGGGCACACAATAAAGAGGGAGTATAAACTCCCTCTTTTTAGTAGTTGGTGCAGAAGGCGGGACTTGAACCCGCACACCATTGCTGGAACAAGATCCTTAGTCTTGCGTGTCTGCCAATTCCACCACTCCTGCAATATGGTTCAAAATCTTATCAATGGCAAAAACACCATCCATAAGATGTAAAAAATCTATTAGATTTCAATGATAATAGGTTCTGAGTCGCTTGAAGGTCCCAGTTGAATTTGAATGGGTGCATTCATTTGATCATCAGCTGGTGAATCAGTATGGATTTCTATTGGCATATCCATCTGCATTTCAAAAGGAACTTCTTCAGCAGGCGGAATATTTTCCATTTCTCTTTGCGCTCTTTCTGAAATCCTATTTCTTCTAGATAGCCCGAATCCTCTCTGCCCATCACCGCCCCTTACTTGTATACCAATCAATATACAAGAGCAAATGAAAGCTATAAATAGAATCTTTGTCCATTTTTTTAGAAAATCACTAGCACCTTGGGTTCCGAGAGCATTTGAGGCAATTCCGCCAAAATTGCTATCTAGCCCCCCTTTACCTGTTTGTAAAAGCACAATAAAGATCAACGCTAAACAGATAATAACATGTAACATAATAAAAACAAATAACATTTTTATCACTCCTAAAACGATATAAGGACAAAAAAAACAAAGGCAGTTTTTTTGTCAACTATTTTTTAAAAAATCCATGGTCGATTCCAATTTTTTTATAAACCTCATCCATAACATCAGCTGCAAATAGGTTTGCTTTCTTGTTTCCTTCAAATAAAATCTCATTTACAAAATCTGGTCTGTTCAAAAATTCATAATATTTTGTGCGAATAGGTTCCAATTCTTCAGAAATGTTTGTAGCCAAAAGTTTTTTGCATTGAATACATCCTATTTCAGCGTTTTTACAGCCAGTTATAATAAGTTCTAAATCCTTAGTCGAAGAGAATAATAAATGTAAGCTATAAATATTGCAAACATTTGGGTTACCGGGGTCAGTTTTTTTTATTCTTGCAGTATCAGTAACAGCTTTAGAGATTTTACTCCAAAGCATGTCATAGTCTTCGTAAAGATAAAGGCAATTATCAAGAGACTTACCCATTTTATCTGTTCCATCGAGTCCTTTAACTCTAGCACCTTTTCCAACAATCCCTTTAATTTCCGGAAAAGTATCACCAAAACGACTATTAAATCTCCTTAAAATTTCTCTAGCAAGCTCAATATGGGGTAGCTGATCTTCTCCAACAGGCACAGCTTCAGCTTTGTAAAGAATGATATCTGCTGTCATCAGGACAGCGTAATCAAGTAAACCCATATTGATATTTTCATCCTGAGTTTGAGATTTTTCTTTAAAGGTAGGGACTCTTTCTAACCAACTTAGCGGAGTTAAACAATTTAGAATCCAACACAATTCTGTATGATATTTAACAGAAGATTGAACCATGAGAATAGATTTTTGTGGGTCAAGTCCACAAGCAAGATAATTGCAAGCTATTTTAAAAACATTTTCTCTTAATTCATTTGATTTATATTCAGTAGTCATTGCATGTAAATCAACTATACTATAAACACAATCGTATTCATCCTGAAGAGCTATCCAATTTTTAATAGCACCCAAATAATTACCTAAATGTAAGTCGCCGGTAGGTTTTATACCGCTAAAAATTCTTTTTTTCATATATAAATCCTTAAAATAAATCTTCGTATTTTCAATATATAAAACATTTATTGAAGAAATCTATTCTTCGACCTCTTCTTCAATAACCTCTATAGTCAGTCCTAAATATGACTTATAATAATTTATTGCTTTCTCCGTCAAACCTAATTTATCTAAATAGTCAATATCGAGTTGTTTTTGAAATTCTTCCAAAGATACTGTTTTATTTTCTTTAATCATTGCTTCTGCTATATGAACGAAAGTCAAAGGAGATATTGAAATGTTATCACAAGAACAAGGATTGTGATGGTATGCTACAGCATCGATAATGCTGTCAGGAAAATTCCAAATTCCAAGAAAATAAGCACCAATTTGGGCATGAGTAGTTCCTAAGAATGCTTCTTCAGCTTTCCAAATTATTAAATCATTTTCATCAGAAAGTTTTTGAATTTTTTCCCAATTTGGAGTTTTATCCATAATGACAAGTTTTCCTATATCGTGTAACAAACCAGCAGTATAGCTGTCATTTTGAAGATTTCTATCAGCATTGAAAGCAATGGCAATTGTTTTTGAACAACTAGCTATATTTTGACAATGTCTTTCAAGAATAGAAATATATCTATAAAGGTTTCCTTTACCAGAATCGATGCTAAAAACTTGCATATTTAAGACCAAAGCTCTTAAAATATTTGCTCCTAAAAAAAATACTGCAACAGATACAGATTGAACAATTTGTGTAGGTGCGAAAGCAGTCATATTTGCTACTTGTAAAACTTTCGCGCTGAGAGCGACATTTTTTTCGATGATTTCGCAAATTTCCTTGTTTGTATAATCATCTCTACTAAGATATTGAAGTAATTGCAAATGCTGTGGTTTTAAAACTACAAGGTTATTAAACGAATTTGTCAGTTTTATCAAATCAGGATTTTTTAGCATATTTCTTAGTCTAGCAGCTCTTAGAAATATATTTTTCAGGTTTTGGTCGAGAGTCTTTTTTTCAATAATTAAATGTATGAGATCATTTGCCATCAAAACGAGATCATTGGATAAAGTGTCTGTTATCAAGACTCTGACCACATGAGGAAACTCTTCTTGAACCTTGTTCAAAAAAGATAACAAATCTTGCCTATTAGAGGCAATATCTACGAAAATATAGTCTATTTCCTCTTTTACAATACTATTAATTAATACATCAAAATTTTTATAAGTATATACTTTAATCCCATATTTCATCTTTTCGATTATGACTTGAACTTTTTTTTCTATACTTTTTTCAAGAACTACGCAACCAAGTTTTAAATTGCTCTCCATTTGAGCCTCCAATTTTATTTTAGCAAGATTTTAATTAAAATCTTAATTTTCAATTCTGATTTCCCTAAAAAAACCTAAGGGATAATTAGTTCCTAACTGAACCCCTATTTTTAGAACAACATTTACATTCTCTGGGTAAAGATTAACAGTGTCCAATACATTTCCCGCTTCGTCAAATATATAACTTACCTCTTTGGTAGTTGTGTCAAAAATATGATAATCTATTTCACTGATTCGCCAACCATCTAAATTTATATAGTCTTCTTTCCATTCATAACCGGCGATTTGAGGTTGAACACCAAAATAAATATATTGAGTGTTTGGGTCTTTTTTCATGTTGGCTATAAATCTATAAGTCCTATTGTTTGGAACAGAAATAACTTTAGTAGCATAAACATGATCCCTACCTCTAGAAAAAATACATAAACCATCGGCAGTGATATTAACCTGTCCGCCATCACTAGTAGCCGGAAATCTAAACCATCCATGAGCATCTTCATTGACTCTAGGCAAATAGAAATCTCTCAGAATTTTATCACCTTTAATCAAATCTAAACGGCTCGATTCACCAAGATAACCACTTTTTTCTGCAAATAGATAGTATTCACCGGGAGAGCCAATCTGAAATCTATATCTTCCATTAATATCTGTCTCTGCAATATAATCATTCCCTATTCTGAGATTAACTTCTGGTAGTGGTTGAACAGAAAAAATAATACTATTTGAATAAAAAGTTTCCACAACTCTTCCCTCGACAATTATTTTATTAGCATGCTTTGACCAAAAAGGGTTTTCACAGCCAGTTAAGGTAACAATAATGATACAAAAATATAGAATTAATTTCATAAAGAGGACAAGAAAAAAAAAACATCTTTTTTGTCAAGGATTTTATAAAAACCTGTTATCGTAAATAGTCATCAGCCTCATGACTCTGCTTGTAAGAGAGCAAAGAGTGAGGATAGCGAACTAGCATAAGTGAAATTCATTATTATCAAGTCCTCTATCAACTAAAAAGGAAGTATAAAGCACAAGAATCATCAAATGATATCTATTTTTCAATAAAACCATAATTCCCAAATAAAGATTTAAAATGTTAAATGAACTAAAATATATTGAAAATTTAGAAATGTCTTGACAAAATTAGCTTCGTATTTTTAATGACACTGAGATATTGTGCAAAGGAGGAAAAAATGGCAATCTCAAAACAGGCCAAACAGGCGATCATGGTAGAGCATAGACTTCATGATTCTGACACCGGTTCACCGGAAGTCCAAATAGCAATATTGTCAGAGCGTATTAAAGCTCTGACAGAACATTTGAAAATCCATAAAAAAGATTTTTCAACTCGTAGAGGGCTTTTGAAAATAATCGGACAAAGAAGAAATCTACTCGATTACCTCATAAAAATAGACATTATGAGATATCGAGCTATCATAAAGAAGCTTGGATTAAGGAAATAAAAGAAATGCTGACTTTTCATGTCAGCAAAGGGAAAAGGGGATTTAATCCCCTTTTCTATTTTTGATTTTTATACTGACTTTTATATTAGTTTTGAAATGATGTAAAAAAGTATAAAATCAGATTGGGAGAAAGTTTGAAAAGGCAATAAATTAGAAATATACGAAATTAAGAATTCTGCATGTTTCTTATTTATTGCCTGATAGTCTCCCAAAAGATATTATATCAGGGATCGAATTATATCCCAAAAAGGAGATTACATGCAACAACACGCATTCAAAGTGTTCAAAAAGTCCGTTGAAATTGGCGGCAAAACTATTACAATAGAAACAGGTAAGATTGCAAAACAAGCAAATGGCTCTGTCATTATCACCTGTGGTCAAACAGTGCTTTTATGCACAGCTGTTATGGGTAAACTTGGAAAAGAAATGACTGATTTCTTTCCATTAACGGTTGATTATATCGAAAAAATGTATGCCTCCGGAAAAATACCCGGTGGTTTTTTTAAAAGAGAAGCAAAACCTTCTACCAATGCAACTTTAATTTCAAGACTGATAGATAGATCTATCAGACCCCTATTTCCAGACGGGTTTAGAAATCCTGTCCATGTTGTTCTCAGTCCTCTTTCTTATGATGGCATCAATGACCCTGCTCCGCTCGGTATCATTGCTGCTTCTATCGCTTTATCTATCTCTGACATACCTTTTAATGGACCTATAGCTGGCGTTACTGTTGGATTGATAAACAATGAGTTTATCATAAATCCGACTATAGAAGAACTTGAGACTTCTCTCCTCAATCTAAATGTAGGCGGGTCTGAAAGCTCAGTCGTGATGATCGAAGCAGGGGCAAAGGATGTTACTGAAGCAAAGATGCTCGAAGCAGTTTATTTTGGTCATGATTTTATCAAGATGCTTTGTCAAATGCAATCAGAATTTGCTAAAGATGCTGGTAAATCCAAAGTTGAAGTTATTCTCGATAAAATTCCAGACGATATCATCAAACCGATGGAAGAAAGCTACGGACTAACTATCAATGAAACAATGCAGGTAAAAGGTAAACACGATAGACAAAACGCCATCGATGCCTTAAGTGAAAGGATTGTCCTTGAAACTGCAGAAAAACTAGGTGAAGAAGAGTTCGCTAAAAATGAAAGATATATCAAGCAAGCTATCGAAGAATTGATAAAAAAATATGTGCGTCAAACTATCCTTTATGAGCAGAACAGAGCAGATGGTCGTGGCGTCGATGACATCCGCGACATCAGTATAGAAATAGACTATTTACCTATAGTACACGGCTCAGCTCTTTTTACCAGAGGAGAAACTCAAGCTCTCGGGTGCGTAACTCTAGGCACTGCTGACGATGAACAAATCATAGACGGTCTCGATGAAGAATATAAAAAGACTTTCTTTTTACACTATAATTTCCCTCCATTTAGTGTAGGTGAAACAGGCAGAATGGGTAGTCCGGGCAGAAGAGAGTTAGGGCACGGAGCACTTGCCGAAAGAGGACTTGAATACATCATTCCTTCAAAAGATATATTTCCTTATACCATAAGGATAGTTTCTGAAATACTTGAGTCAAACGGCTCTTCTTCTATGGCAACCGCTTGCGTAGGTTGTCTCGCACTCATGGCTGCAGGTGTCCCCATAAAAGCTCCTGTGGCTGGTATAGCCAATGGTTTGATTATGGAAGGTGATAAATTTATTGTTTTAACTGACATACAAGGTCTTGAAGACCATCTCGGTGATATGGATTTTAAAGTGACTGGAACAAAAAATGGCATCACTGCTATGCAAATGGATATAAAGATTGAAGGTATCACAAAAGAAATCATGACCATTGCTCTCCAAAAAGCTAGAATGAGTATAAATACTATTTTGGGTTATATGGAGCAAGTAATAACTGAACCACGCAAAGAACTTGCCGATAATGTCCCAAAAATTGAAACCCTTCAAGTTGACCCCACTAGGCTTGGGGAGATCATCGGGGCTTCAGGAAAAATCATCAAAGCTATCATAGAAGAAACAAAAACAAGCATAAATATTGAAGACACTGGTCTAGTGTCTATAGCCTCAGCTGAAACAAATATGATAAATCGAGCCAAAGAACTGATTTTGAGCATTATCACTGAACCTAGCACCAGTGAATGGTACAATGGTGTCGTGAGTCGTATAGAAACCTTTGGTGTCTTTGTTAAATTTATGAACGGATACAAAGAAGGGATGGCTCATGTTTCCGGACTTCCTGTTCCCCGTGGTGAAAATGTTTCTGACCATTTCAAAGTAGGTGACCCTATCCGGGTAAGATTAACAGAATCAGATAAACCCGGAAAACTTGCTTTATCAACAAGAGAATTTGGTGATGACCCAGCACCCAGAACAGCTTCTTTTGATAGAGATAGGGATAGAGGATATGATAGAGGACCTAGAAGAGATGGTGATAGGGGCAGAAGTGGTGATAGAGATAGAAGGGATGGGTTTAATAAGAAGAGGTATTGAAATTAATTGATAATGGAGAATTATAAAAGGAGTTTAATATGCTCACGATTAAAGAATCAGTTGAACAAATAAAGACCCAAATTATTGACCTTTTTGGAATAGAAGCAACCGATGTTAGATTGGAAGAGATTGGAAAAAGTACCAATGAAATTTACAACATTACAGTCTCCTTTCTCATTCCAAACAAAAATTTACCAGATAATACTGCTTCAGTTTGTGGTATTACGATATTTCCTTATGATCGTCAATACAAGCAATTGAAAGTAAACAAAAAAGATGGAAACATCATTAGTATGAAGATGCACCGAAATGCGTGATGTGATAATTGATACGAATATTTTTATTTTATATCTTGTTGGGCAGATTAATAAAAATAGAATAAAAGATTATTCAAGAGACCAAAGTTATTCAGAAGAGGATTATTTTTATCTTCTTAATTTACTGTCAAAATATGATAGATTGATAACTAGTCCCAACATACTAACGGAAGTTGACAATATTTTGAACCGAATTTCAGGAGAGGATAAAAATAAATATCTCTCAATTGTGAAGAAAACATATCAACAGACCATTGAAAAATTTATGGAAACAAATTTAGTTTCTCAGAATTGGTATTTTGATATTCTTGGACTCACTGATTCAGTGATTATAATGATGGCAAAAAAGAGTGATTTGTTAATTTCAGGAGATAGTAAATTGTGTGATTACGCAAAGGCTTTAGGTATAAATATTTTTGATTTCAAAGAGTATCAAAATAAACAGATATTCAAATGATGGAGGCAAGAGATGATTTTACCTTTAGAAAAAGAAAAACGATACACCTACTCTGACTATCTACAATGGGATGATGAAGTCAGATATGAGATTATTGACGGAGTGCCTTATGCAATGGGTTCTCCGTCAAGCACGCATCAAAGAATTTCAAGAAAACTGACAAAACATATAGATACTTTTTTGGATGGGAAACCTTGTGAACTTTTTTATGCTCCTTATGATGTCAGATTAAATTTTGACACTTTTGACGATATTGTAGTTCAGCCAGATTTATTGGTTGTCTGTGATAAATCAAAGATTGATAAAAACTCTTATAATGGTGTCCCAGACCTTATAATAGAGATAGTTTCACCCTCGACAGCAAGCATGGATAGAGTCCGAAAATATCACCTGTATCGCAGAGCAAAAGTTAAAGAGTATTGGATAATAGACCCTGATAATAAAACTGTTTCATTTTATACTCTCAAAGATGATGAGTATGTTTCAGATGCTTTTGGTGAAAATGATAAATTAACATCAAAGGTGCTGGAGGGGTTTGTGGTGGATTTGACAGAGGTTTTTGGGGTGATGGTGGAGAATGAGGCTACAGATAAATAAAGAAAGTAGATTTATTGTTTGATAGAAAACCTAATAAATACTGCGAAGTGGTAATCGTTAAATAAATGATTAAATATTTATTCCTTATAAATACCACGAAGTGGTTATCGTTTAATAGAAAAGAATATTCAAAAAGCATATCCCACCCTGAAAGTGTGGGTCTATTGAATAGGGTTTATTTTTCTGCGACCCACCCTTTCAGGGTGGGAAAATGGGGTTATAATGTCGTTTTCTATTAAATGATAACCCTTTCAGGGTATTTTTAAGAAATGAGAAAAATAGAAACTGGAGGATAACAATGAATTTACCTTTAGAAAAAGAAAAACGATACACCTACACTGACTATCTACAATGGGATGATGAAGTCAGACATGAGCTTATGGACGGAGTGGCTGTTGCTCTAGCATCTCCAGTTTTAAATCATCAAAGAATACTAAGAGAATTATCCTATTTTTTGACAAGTTTTTTAAAAGGAAAATCATGCGAGCTTTTTGTTGCACCATCTGCAGTAAAACTAACAGACGACATAGTCCTTGAACCAGACCTATTTGTAGTTTGTGACCGGAAAAAACTTGATGGTAGAGCCTGCAATGGAGCACCTGACCTTGTGGTTGAGATAATTTCCCCATCTACTGCCAGTTATGACTGTATCGATAAGTTTCAAAAATATCTACATGCAAAGGTTCGTGAATATTGGATTTTTCACCCTGATAGCAAAACGGTCAATGCTTTTGTCCTCGATGGTGATAAATATATCGGAAGTGCCTTTGGAGAAAATGATAAATTACCGTCAACGGTATTGGAGGGGTTTGTGGTGGATTTGGCAGAGGTCTTTGAGGTGATGGTGGGGAATGAGCAGTAACTTGATTTGTAGGGAACGCATTTATCCGTTCCGTTTGTTCATGATACAATTTTTTCGGAACGGATAAATGCGTTCCCTACAAATCAAGGTATGAAAAAAAAATTACGGAGGCTAAAATGAAAATAGACCTTAGTGAAGTTATGATAGAAAATATTCCTGTTTTTTCAAAAGAAGCAGTGAAGTATTTTCAAGAAAATGGTGAACAAACGGCGCTTATTTCAATTGCTCAGAAGATTCTTAGCGATGTAGAAAATGAAAGCAATGAAAAAGAAGAGATTATTGATACTTTTAGGGGTAATAGAGCTTGGAGTAAAGAAGATTCATTGATGAGAACTCAAAAATTTAAGCTCATTTATCCATTGTGCAAAAAAGAAGATTTGTATGATTTATAAAGTTTTCTTTGATACGAATATCCTGGTTTATGCCTTACCCTATCTCGTAGAGATAATAGCTTTGTAGAAAAAGATGAAAACACCCGAACTGCATCCCGTAGGGATGCCACAAAAGGGATTAATTTACTGGTTGCATCCCTACAGGATGCGGAATGGGTGTAAACCTCTTTTTCTACATAGCTTCACATTCCCTACGGAATGTGTAAGGTATGATTAAAATAAATAAAATAAAATAACAAGGAGAGTTAATATGAAACTCAAAAAAATGAAAAGAACGAAGATAGCGATGATGATGATTGTCCTTTTGGCACTGTCTCTTATAGCTTGTAGCAAGACATCGCAGGTGACTTTTGAGATTAAGGCTGATTATGGTGTACTTGAGGGTGAAAAGACAGTTGTTCTTGAAAATCACAACGGAGACCCCGCCAATGTCTATACGAGAACCACAGACACGAATACTGTCACTTTCATTGATTTTCCTTATGGAACATATACAGTCAGGATTAGACAAGCTGGATTTACAGAATACACTTATCCATCTTTAGAAGTGAAATCAGCAAGGATAGCTCATGAAGCAACTCTACTACCTGATGTCGGAAAAATAATACAATTTGCTGATAGAGAATGGCGAATTTTAGAAAGACAAGGCAATAGAGCATTGGTCATATCTCAAAGAACTATAGGTGAAAGACGATTTGATGCAAATAGCAATGTCTGGGAAAATAGTGAAATTCGCAGATATCTAAATGGGGAATTTTATGATACCTTTAGTGATGTCGATAAAGCAAAGATTAGTGAGCATACTACCGGGGATAAAGTGTTTTTACTGAGTTTTGAAGAAGCTCGACAGTATTTTAGTTCTGATAGAGATAGAGTAGCTAGTGATTCAAGTGGAGCGGCTTCTTTTTGGTGGTTGCGTTCGCCTGGTCTCATTACTTCTTTCGCTAGTAGAGTGGACGGCGATGGTGACATCCACCTGGGTGGTAACCGTGTCCTTTCTGGTGGAATTCGCCCAGCCTTGTGGCTCAATCTTTAATCTAAAAATCTTCAAATCTTGCCCCCCCCATAGCAGTTGACAGTTGACAGTTGACATGGGGGGGCTGAGAGGTGTAAGGTTGCGATTTTTTTTGATTGTTATTTTCATTGATGACTGGTGTAAAAGGTTTTAATAGGCGATAACACGAAAATAGATAAATTAATTTACCTTACACATATCGAAGATATGTGACTCTTTATAGAAAAGACAAAACCCCACCCCACCCCCCTCCCCCCCACACCGAGGTCGGTGTGTGAGGGGAGGGGGAGGGGCAAGGGATGCATCCTTTTCTATAAAGAGTCACACAACTTCGTTGTGTGTAAGGTATGACAATTTGATTTATTATGAATATCAGCAATAATAAAAATATGTAAAGAAATTTTACATATAGAAAAAACATGTAAAGAAAAAGCGAAATTGTTTACATGAAACTATAGGATAAAAAGAAACAACAAGGTGAGTTAATTTGCAACTCAAATAATTGATAGAATGAAGATAACGGTTACTATATTAGTCCTTTTGACACTATCTCTCCCTGCTTGTAACAAAACATCACAGGTGACTTTTGAGATACAAGGAGATTTTGCTTTTCCTTTTAGTGAAGCGACTGTCGTTCTCGAAAATCATAATGGGAATCCTGCCAATATCTATACGAGAAGCACAAATACGAATACAATCACTTTCACTGATATCTCTCATGGAACATACACAGTTAGCGTCCGCACGACTGGAGAAGATTACCCAGAATACACATATCCAGCTTTGACTATTAAAAAAGCAAGGCTGCAACATACAGTATCAATAGCATTAAACCCCTATAGAGAAATTGTATCTTTAGGTGGTATAGAATGGATTGTTCTTGAAAGGCAAAAAAATAGAACATTGCTCATAACCCCAAGAACAATAGGCGAAAAAAGATTCGATGAAAGAAATAATATATGGGATAATAGTGAGATTCGTAAATTTTTAAATGAGGAATTTTTTGATATCTTTACCAATGCAGAAAAAAGAAGGATTACAGAGCATATTACTGGTGATAAGGTGTTTCTATTAAGTGAAGAGGAGGTAAAACAATATTTTATATCCGAAAGAGACAGGGTAGTTCGCGATTCTCAAGGACAATTTTCTTGGTGGTGGTTACGCTCGTCAGGTGACAGTGGTGATGGTGCTACCGTAGTGGACTATAATGGAGATATATTGTTAATAAGCGAATATGTGAACTGGTATTCTTTTGGAGTTCGTCCTGCTTTGTGGGTGAATCTGTAAACTAAAGTCTTAACCCACTTATGTCTAATAGTGTGTGATAAAGATAATAAAGAATTAATAAAGAATATGCATAACATTTGAATATAAAAAGGGATAATATTGGTGTTTACAATATGTCAATAAAAAGTGCATATGTTATTTGAGGGTTTTGTGGAAAGCGATTCTCACTCTTCAATCCGATATGGACGCGATGAAGATGGTCACAAGATGGGTAGCTGGGTTTACTTTTTCGTAAGGTGATCGGTGAATAGCGAATGGTGTTTTTGAGGTAATGGAGAATTTAATTTTTTACGCAGTTTTTATTTCAACCCTAATTTCTCAATCTTATTCCCTATAGTAAATATTTTCATTTCATTTTCCAAATCCACATATCCATCCGGTGATACTGTTTTAATTATTTCCCCTTTTTCTAAAAGATATATTTCGTCACAACAATCACTCATAGTCGAAAAAATATGTGATGATATAACTACAATTTTGTTAAGTGATCTTAAATTCTTAATGATTTCAACAACAATGAAACAACTATGAATATCGAGGCCATTGAAAGGCTCATCAAGTAGGATAAATTGGTTGTTTTGGAGTAGTAATGCGAGTAATGCTAATTTTTTTTTCATACCTGATGAATAAGTCCAAACAAAATCGTCCAAAGGTAAATCAAAAATGTTCTTATCATCGATATTGCCAATATCAATTTTTCGAGCATTACAAAGAAATCTAATGTGTTCTCTGCCTGTGATTTTCGGAAAAAAATAAGGTTCAGTAAATAGCAAACCCATATAGTCTTTCAAAGCTGTCTCCATGTTGTTGAGATTAATCAAATTTTCTGGATTGCCACCAGACAGGCTTTCGCCATGAAAAATAGAATCAATATCAGAGATTATTTTCCCTTCATATTTTTCTAATCCCGCTATGCATCTGAATAAAGTCGTTTTCCCAGACCCGTTATCGCCAATGACACCATAAATTTTTCCTTTTTCAAACCTGAGATTAATATTTTTTAAAACTTTATTAAAACCAAAATTTTTTGACAAATTTGTTATCTTTATATTCATAAATAACCTCCAAGTCTATATGTAGAGCGTCTATAAAAATAAGGAATTATCACTAAAATAGCTGGAGGGAATATAACACCTATAAACAATATCATCACTTCCTTTAACCCAATTTCATGAGGAAAATTTGAGTATTTAGCTAAAATAAACATAGTTAATATTGAATATCCTACCAATATAAAAGCTAATAATATTTTTAGAAATTGAAAGACATTGATATCATCTATAGAAAAGCTATTATTTATGATAAAAATAATCAATGAAATAAGTATAGGTAAAAATAAATAAGCTGTAAATAAAAAAGCTGTATTCATTTTTTCAATGAGAAATTTTTTAGGTGTTAAGCTATGTAACAATACAAAATACTCGCTTTCTAAATAAATATAATAACTTGGAACAATCAAAAAAATAGAGAGTAATGAAAAAACTCCAAGATTGAAATTTCCAACCTTTATTGCCATTATTGTTAAAAAATATGAGAGTATAAATAAGAAAAAAGTATTCCTAAAACCAATAATAAACTCAAAAGGTTTTTTATAAAAAGGAGTTGGGATTGGTTTATTAAGAGTTTTAGATGATTTATTATTAAAAAAAGATAATAATATACTCAAAACAATCAACACAACAATCGCTAAAAAATCTCTTAAATATTTTGTTAGTTCTATTTCATTTCCATAAAATATCCCCAAAATAACAAGTCTAAAAAGCATAAATAAAATAAATGGAGCAGCAAAT
Organism: Candidatus Cloacimonadota bacterium; assembly: GCA_009777575.1. Lineage (GTDB taxonomy): Bacteria > Cloacimonadota > Cloacimonadia > Cloacimonadales > WRIO01 > WRLO01. The sequence goes on along the minus strand of WRLO01000029.1, from coordinate 24,015 downwards.
ATCAAATTTTCCGCCATCCTGACTTTTAAATAATTACTTTTTCCAAAAATGATTCTTATAAAATCATTTCGATTTTTTTCGTTCAATTGGGAAGTAAAACACAATGATATAAAGATATAGGGATATAAAGCATTATCTGTTTTATTAAATAAAAAAATTGAAAAAAAGATGAAAAGGCTAATTAGAATAAAAATAAAAAAATAGCTATTTAAAGGTTGTGAAAATTCATAGATTTTCCTCATTGTTAATGTGATTTGTAGTTTTAAGTATTCTCTAAAATACTCTGGAAAAACATCAAACAACTTATTGATTTATCCTCCTTAAATATTCCAATATCATCTGTCTATATTCAACTGGAAGCCTTTGTAATTCATCCTCCAATAGTCTTCTTTCTGTTAAGTTTCCGAGATTCAAATCAATATCAGATGGTAAATCCCAAATATTATCATCTGCCGTTTCACCTCTTCTTTGGTTTGAGCGATCTCTACTATTAATTGATCTTTGGACTTCAAGCAATCTTGACATTATTCTATTTTGTTGTTCCACTAATTGACTATCTATCCTATTTTGCCTGATTCTTTGAGAAACCTCTTCAAGCTCTCTAACAATCTCGTTGAGTGCATTTGAATGCCTTTGAGCTTCTGGATTTGTGTGCATCATTCTCCTAAGGTTGTTAGCAAGCCTTTCTTCTTCAGCAGCGACATCTTGTAGTTGTTGTCTCATTTGATTTGAAGCTCTATTCCCACTAGAAGTCATTTGTTCAAAAATGCTATGAGTAAGAGTATTCATCATCATTTGTTGAGAAGACATTTGCTGAAGGGATTGCATGAGGCTTTCCATACCACCACCACCGCCACTTCCACCGCTTTGTTGCATATTATCAAGAGCTTGCATTAAATTATGAATAGTAAGGTTAATACCAGCTTGGATTGCTGAAGTATGCCTTCTATGAGTAGTGAGTCTCGAATTTTGAACTTCTTGAAAAAAAGTTCTATAAGCATTTATCATATCGTTTAAATCAGTGAAGAATTTTTGTCCTAAAAATAATAATATTTGGGGTGCTAAATAGAGTTGATTAATAGCGAGTTGCACACTCTCAAAATCATTTACAAAACCAGTCATAAAAGGAATAGGGTCATTTCCTATCCTATTTACTTTATCGATATGCTCTTTGGAAATCATGAGCATTCTAAAAATAGTCATTTCGAGAGCTTCGAGCATGGCTTGCGCACCTGCTCCTGACATATCAGATTGCATTTGTTCCATTCGTGCAGTCATTCTTCTCATTTGTGAAAGTGATTGTTGTTGTGCAGACATAGCATTTTCTTTTTGATTTTGCTGAAGGGAATCTGTAGCTTCTGAAAGGCTTTCAGAAAGCTGACTTTCTTGCATATCTTGCATTAAATCCTGCATGTTTTGCATAAAATCGTTGTTTCTTGAATTTTGCATATCATCAATTGTTTTCTGCATTTGCTCTTGTAAGGCTGCGAGCTTTTCTTCTATTCTTTTTTGTTCTTCAGCAAGTGAGCTAGTATCAGAGGATTCTTCTGTTCGGCTTAGAAGATTTTCTTGCATATCAGCCATTTCACGAGCAATTTCAAGGCTTCTTTCAAGGTTTTGTTCATTTTTTATATCTTCAAGAAGCCTTAAAGTTTGTTCCAATTTTTCAGCAAAGTCCTGCATATTAAATTGAAAATTTTCCATTGCAGTGCGTATCTCGTCTGGATTCATGTTTTCCATAGATTGCGAAAGCTCTTCCATAGCTCTTCGCAGGTCGTCAGTGGTTATAGTTTCCATGATTTCTTGTATTCTTTGCATTTTATCAAGGATATCTTGCGAAACAGCTTCATTTTGTTGGAGATTGTCTATCATCCGATCATAATTTTCAGCTACATTTTCAACCATCTCATTGAGAGTTTGTTGGTCATTGATAAATCGTTCTAAAGCTCTCTGGTCTTCCCAATTCATATCGTCTCGTCGCAGCATTTCTCTTCTTTGCAAGTCAAAATCTCTTTGCATTTCTTGAATATCTTGTAAAGCCTGCGTTAGCATGTTACTACGCTCTTCTTCTTCTCTTTCAATCTCTCTAAAAATATCTTCAATTGATGGAAATCTCAGTTTAAATCTTCTTGTCTCAGCTTTTTGATTTAAAGGACTATTATCAAAGACTTCAGCCCAATAAATAACTTCATCCCCTGGAAAGAGAGGGCTTTGTCGAAAATCAAAAATATGTGACAATGTGATAAAATTTTGATTACTTTGTCTGATGACAAGTGTATCTTGAACAGGGTTTTGATTTATTTGATGAAAAATTCTAAGATTTCTTAATCCATAATCATCAGAAGCAACCAAACGAATTTCAAAAAGATTATTTTGTGTCATAATTGTATCTCGAGCTGGATATACTATCTCAATCAATGGCGGTAAATCCCTTATTATAGTGATCGATCTATTGACAATTTGATTTCGTGTGCCTAACTCATCAATCAATGAAAAATGATAATTCATACTTTCTTCAGGAGTAAAATTTACAAGCCATGTATCACGCCCATAATTTTCCATAGTTAGGAAGCTTCTATCCGAAAAAACAATATTGGCTTCAGCTACGGTCTCTGGTGTCTCTATCACCATTTCTACCTCTGTAAACTGAGGAATAGTGATGAGGCCATCACTATTTTCAATGTATTCAGTTCTTCTGTTTAAATAGTCCGGATATGTATATTTTAAGGAGATTCTCTTAACATTGGGGTCGTCAAGAACGCGAACAAAAAAAGTATCAGAACCTGCCCATTGATTTTGAATAAAATATTCAAAACTCCTATCAATATTATTAAATTGCCTGTTTCCATCGTTTAGCGGTTCAGAACGCCATGTATCCTCAAATCTATAAAAAATAAGGTAATCTGCTTGCTCAAAATGATTTAGTATGCGAATAGTTACACTCGAACCGCTAGAAATATTGATATCACCCGGACTCACTTCTATAGCTTGTCGGAAAACCTCAAGAGGTCTTTTCTGCCTATAAAAACTATGATACGATTCTCTGACTGAACTACCAGCAATAAAGTATTGTAATATTATTGTAGAAATCATTAAGACTAAAAAAGTCAGTGATTTTTTGAATAGAGCCTTATCAAGCTGAGGTGTCAAATTGTCTATAAAATCCTCTTTTTCTTGCAAATAGGTTGCGATAACTAATTTATTTCCCTCTGGGGTATTGGTGATCATTTCATAAGAGTTTGTAACAACATCGTCTTTTAAATCACAAATTTTATCTATAGACTTTGCTGCTTGTAATGAGTTGATTAGTCTTTTTTCATAAAGTAGCCCCAACCAAATAGCAAAAGCTATCCATGAAAATTTAAGAATTTGAGATATCCAATAATTTTCAACAATATTGTTTGGATAAAGCAGGTCAAAAACGCTGTAAATCTGCATCAACAATAGTAAAACTACAAATATGTATACAAAATAGGTTGAAATTTCAACAAAATTTTGCTTAATTTTGAAATTGTTTATTTTATATAAAATTTTTTTCATATTTATTACCTTAATATTTTTTACCCCATATTTCATTGGGTGTATGAGAGATTTTATCAAACTCATTTAAAAACTTGTTTATCCACATTCTCTTATCACCCGGAAAGTTATTTAACATAGTTTGATGTCTATTGAGATTAGATGTAAAAAGCCTCGAAATTGTCAAGTCATTTCGTAAATTTCTGATAAAATAAGCTAAAAGCCTTATATAACTATCTAAATCAATAATATCTTTTTTTTCAATCATATTTGCTAATTTTGATCCTTTAAACACTGCTAAATGATGTATTTTTACATCACTTATCATCTCATTTGAGTTTATCCAATGGATAGTTTTATCTATATCATCCTCTGTCTCACCCGGTATACCCAATATTATATGAACACCTATTCTAAAAGAATATTTCAAAAGAATTTCTATTGCTTTCTGATTATCTGCTTGTGTATGCCCTCTATTTAGATATTTTAAGGATTTATCACTCGTTGTCTGGACACCAATTTCAATGGTGATAGGTTTATTTAATTCTGATATTTTTTTCAATAAGATTTCTGGTAAATAGTCAGGACGGGTAGAAATAATCAACTCTAATATTTCAGGATGCCTATCTGCCTCTTTGAAAAGGGTATAAAGATATTCTGTATCTCCATATAAGCTCGTATTATCATGGAAATATGCTATATAACCACCTGTTTTGACTTTTGATTTTAATTTATCTATCATGTAGTTAATTTGAGATATTATGTCATTTTCTTCATTTTGCCCCGCTTGGTAAGGGCCGGGTGGGGAGGATTTTTCATAATTTTCACAGTTACTATTTCTCGTGTCAACGAAGGTATTTTTTACACAAAATACACATTCATCGCTATATTCATTGTTATTCTTTGATAAAGACCTTTTGGGGCATTCAATCTTTGTAGATAAACATATTTTGAATACTCTAAAGCCGTATTTATCTTTATAGTATTTTGATAATGAATTTATTTTTTTTTCAATATTCATTTTTCTACACTTTTATTGTTTTTGAAACAATTTTTATATTATTTGAATTTTGTCAATACAATTTTTTAGATACGAAATATCACAAAAGTCTTGACATAATACTTTCATAATTTTTTGTGGTAAAAATCACAAAAATGGATTAAGAGATGTTTTATTGTTATTCGTTTATAGTTGTAGTATTTTCGATATTTCTTGGGATATATCTTTATTATCAAAATAGATTCAAGAAAAGTTTTTTTATTGAAGAATATTTTGATTATATTGTTACAAATAAAGCATTATCAACACAACCTTGCGAAAAAGAGAGAACATTACAACCCAAAATAAGTATCATTGTTTGTGCAAGAAACGAAGAGAAAAACATAAAATATCTTTTAGAAGCTCTTTTAAAACAAGAATACGACTTTTCTCATGTAGAAATATTGGTAGCAAATGACCAATCTACTGACGAGACAGAAATGATTTTGGAACAATATTGCCAAAAACATGATTTCATAAAAAGCTTTATTGTTAAAAATAGAGAAAATGTCCGTTCTCCTAAAAAAAATGCTTTAAAACAAGCTATTGAACTATCAAAAGGTGATATTATACTATTGACAGATGCAGATTGTGAACCGTCAAGAAACTGGATAAAATCACATGTAATGATGTATGAGAGATATCCTGAAACAGAGATGGTAGTAGGTTTTGCTAAGACAAAGATCATTTATGATGATCAATCCCCTCACATCCCCCTTCGCATTAGGAAACAAAAAACAGTATCCCTATTTGAGCATATAGACTTTTTGATTTTAATGTATGCTGCGCAGGGTGCTATACAAGCTGGTCATCCTTTTTCTTGTTCTGGGCAGAATTTATCTTATAAAAGGTCTAGTTTTTATGCTGTAGATGGTTTTGACAAAATAGATCAATATGTTTCTGGAGACGATTTACTCTTAATGCAGAAATTTGTTAAAAATGGTAAAATTATTAAATTTGCTGCTTTTAGAGATGCATTTACAGAAACAAATCCTATCGTAAGCTGGAAAGCGTTGATAAACCAAAGAGCAAGATGGGCTTCAAACTTAAAAGCTATGTATAATATGAATATCAAATTTTTCATTTATCTTTTATCTTGTTTCTTTTGCATGGGATTAATGCCTTTTTTTGTATTTTTTCTTTATTTATTCAAGGTTTTTATGGATACTCGATTTATAAATTATATTGAGAAAACTACATATCACACCCAACCACCTCATGCAAATGAGGATAATTGCCCTCTACCGCTTTCAATATCTGTATTGGCATTTTGGTATATTATCTGTCCATTTTATATCTTGACAGTTTCAGTGCTTGGAATTTTTTCGTTCTTTAAATGGAAAGATAGGAGATAAATAAATGATGAAATCAGAAATTATTTACCATAAAAACTATATAATATTCGAAGATAACTGCTGGAATAATTTCCTTCCCTTCACTTTTACAAGGTTTACAGGCGACATAAGAGCAGGTGTCCTCAAATTAAGACAAAGATTAGGTATATATTTCGATTTTGAACCTAAAAAAATAGTTATCAGAGAAGATTTATCTGAATTATATAAAAAAAGGCATGATGATTGGGAGATAAATAATTTTCCAAAAGGTGAATATATATTCATTAATAGTAGACTAAAAGTCAATGAGCAGATTAAAAATGAAATAATCAATCTGAAATTTGGTCAGAAATTAGTTTTTGAAAATGACATCTTAGCTTTTTCACTTAAATTTGATCAAGATTTTTCGTGTAGTACTGAAAATATAAATGGATTACATGTTAGCTTGGAAAAGGTAGTGTCAAATTCTTCAGGGATGTATTCCCAAAAAAATAACGATATAATTAATTCATCTTCTCCTCTTTGGAACTTTACATGGGAATTTCTCTTAGAAAATGGTAATCTCATTAAAGATGATTTTCAGCAAATTTTTTATGAAGAAGACAATTTCATGGAAATTGACCCTGGTGTAATTGCCCTAAACCCTTATGACATCTGGATAGGTGAAAACACTATCATAAAACATGGTGTGCTCCTTGATGCTTCTGAGGGACCAGTCATTATAGACGAAAATGTAACTATCTTGCACAATACAGTTATTATAGGTCCTGTATATATTGGAAAAAACAGCCTTATTAAAATTGGAGCTAAGATATATGGAAACACTTCAATAGGACCATTTTGTAAAGTAGGTGGTGAGGTTTCAGGTTGTATTTTTCAAGCCTATTCTAACAAACAACATGATGGTTATTTAGGACAGAGTTTTATTGGAGAATGGGTGAATATTGGTGCAGATACAAACAATAGCGACCTAAAAAACACATATAAACCTGTAAAGGTTTGGTTTTACCCGCAAAAAAAGAAAATATCGACAGATTGTTTATTTATAGGAGTTTTTATTGGAGATCATAGCAAAATAGGTATTAATTGCTCAATTAATACAGGTGCAATGATAGGTTTTGGGGTCAATCTATATGGAAGTGATATGATCAGTGATTTTATACCATCATTTAGTTGGGGAGAAGCTAAAAATCTCGCTTTATATCAAATCGATAAATTCTTAGAAACAGCTTCTACAGTAAAAAAAAGACGAAATGAAGACTTAAAAATTGAAGAAATAAATTTAATTAATAAAATATATATAGAAAATAATGAGGTTTTAAGATGATATGCAATAAAAATTGTAATTGTAGTAACAGTATACCTGTTACTAATCAGTCGTGCAAAGGAGAAAATGGTGTTTCAATAAACAATACAGATACCAATATTTCAACCTCCTTTGAAAATCAAGAGGAAGGCAACCGTGAATATGTTGAAGTAGAGATGCGATCATGGAAAATTCTTTATTTTACCAATCCTCAAAACATTTCTGTGAGTCCAGATGATTTGGTGATTGTTGAAGTTGATCGAGGATTAGATATAGGAAAAGTAATGCACACCTCAGTCAAAGGTAAAATATACGATGAACAATATGATCAAGGTAAAGTTATGGTTATCAATCGTTGTGCAACTGAAAATGACTTAAAATCTTTAGATGAATTAAATCAACGAGAGGAGACTGCAAAAGAAAAATTTCTTGAAGCTCTAGTTAAATATCCCTTTGAAATGAAGCTCCTTGACACAATTTATCAATTTGATGGTAATAAAGTGACCTTTTTTTATACAGCTGATGGTAGAGTAGATTTTAGGGAATTTGTTAAAGAACTAGCCAAAATATTCAAAACAAGGATTGAATTACATCAATGCACTGGTCGTGACGAAGCAAAAAAAATTGGTGGCTATGGGATGTGTGGTAATATGTATTGTTGCTCTTCTTTTATGAAAAGATTCAATCAGGTTACAATAAAAATGGCAAAAGATCAAAATTTGTCAGGAAACCTATCTAAAATTTCTGGTCCCTGCGGTAGATTGCTTTGTTGTCTTCATTATGAAGAAGAGTATTATACTGAAATAGCCAAAGATTTTCCTGAAATGGGAGATGAAATCATACTGAACAAAAGAAAAATGTATGTATATAGGAATGATCTCTATACAAAGACAATTTATTTGACTTCAGATACTCAAGAAATTGAGACTATGACATTGGAAACTTATAAAGCATACATTGAAAAAAAAGATAAAAAAGAGAAAGTTGAATAAAGTTTTGATTAAAAAACTTTCTTTATTTTTATGATGAATAAAAGACATACTCTCAATTATAGCATAGAAGAATTAAAAACAAAATTATTAGAGATCTGTGATAAACCTTTTAAAGTCAAGCAGATTTTTCATTGGATATTTTTGTCTAAACAAATTGATTTTCAAAAAATGACTAATTTATCAACAGATATGAGAAATAGATTGTCTGATGAATTTGATTGTTTTATACCTGAGGTTGTAAGTATTAAAGAAAGTAAAGATAAATCAATGAAATACTTAGTGAAACTGCAAGATGATAACTTCATCGAAATGGTTTATATTCCATCTTCGTCAGAAGATGCAAACATAAAGGATACTAAAATGGAGTTTTCATCACAATATCCAGCTTTTATCCCTCCTTATGAAGTCAGAAATAGAGAGAATAAGAAAAAAACGCCTAAAAAAACACTTTGTATCTCTACTCAGGTTGGTTGTTCAAGAAAATGTGCATTTTGTGCTACAGCAAAATTAGGGCTATATAGAAATCTTTCACAAGAAGAGCTTTTGATGCAATTATATTTAGTTAAACAACAGAAAATAACTAATCTTGTTTTGATGGGTATGGGTGAGCCGCTTGATAATCTAAATAATGTCATTAGTTTTTTGAAGGTTTTACAATACAATGAAGGTCTTGCATTTAGTGGACGCAGAACAACCATTTCTACCTCAGGTATAGTTCCCAAAATTTATGAATTAGCAGACCAAGATATAAAAGTCAAACTTGCTGTTTCTCTGAACTCTGCTATAGATTCTAAAAGAAGTAAACTAATGCCAATTAATGATATATATCCTTTGAAAGACCTAAAAAAAGCAGTTATTTATTTTAGAAAAAAGACCAATTTTCGTATTACCTTTGAATATATCATGATAGATGGATTTAATATGGGAAAAGAGGATATTAAGGCATTAATAAAATTTTGTGGAGACCTTTCATGCAAAATCAATCTTATTAAATGGAATAATGTGCAGGGATTATCATGGAAAAGCCCTACAGAAAATCAAATAGAGAGCTTTATTGAGGCTTTAAAAATACTTCCTGTAGCGGTAACTTATAGAAAAAGTAGGGGAGAGGACATTGCGGGTGCATGTGGGCAACTTGCTGGAGACATGATATGAATATATCTTACTACAAAAAATGGGTTGAGGAAGTCAAAAATAGTATAACTAATAATAAAGTTTTTACTTTTAAATCGTTAGATTTATTTGAAGGCATTGTAATATTGTCTTTTAAAGAAAACAAAATGAAATTTATAGTTTATGATAATATACTTTTTTTCAGTGATGATAATTCTATTTTAACTGATTTTCAAAAAACTGATGTTTTAGGAAATATGAATAATTTTCTAAATCACGCTACTTTAAAAAATATCAACTTAATCAACGATGATAAAATCATCGAATTGCATTTTACAAAATGGAATATTTATAATCAAGTTCAAGATTACTTTTTAATATTTGAATTAATAAATAAATATCAAAATATTATTTTATGCACTAATAGTCATAATTCAAAAGAATACAATAAAGAAGTCAATAATTTGACAAATACCATGAAAAATGACAACATGATAATCCTTGATTGTAAAAAAAAAATTACCTTCTCAGAAAATAAAACAAGACAGATAATACCCGGTAGTGTGTATTTACCACCAAATACCGATTTTGTTCACATTGAAGAGAATATTCCATATCCTTTAAAGATTTGTATTCAAAAAAATAGTCTATCGGATGTAAAGACCAAAATATTTGAAAATACAGATAGTGAACAGAATGTTGATTACATAGAACAGCTTTTTTTCGATATGAACAGCTATTTTTCTTTTTATTTTCAGCACATTTTATTCCAGAAAAAAATTGATTTACTAAAAAAAAAATTAATCAATGATCTTGAGATGGATTTTAAAAAAGCCAATATTAAGTTAAAAAAGCAAAATGCTGAGCTTGAAAGTGCAAATGAGATACATTATTGGTCTCAATGCGTAGAGTTGCTTAAAGGGGCATTAGGCAGCATTAAAAAAGGTATGAAAGAAATTCGTCTTGTGAATTATTTTGATAGTAAAATTATATCCCCCCCTTTCGATGGGGAGCAGATTTTTCCGGAAATTACTATAATGCTAAATCCAGAATTTTCTCCACAAAAAAATTTAAATTTTTATCTTAAAAAATATAAAAAAGCTTTAAGTGGGCAGATAATAATTGCTGAAAACATTAAAAAAACATTACAAGAAATAGATATCTTGAATATTCAAATGGAAAAATTAATGTTAGAAGACTCCTATCAAGGTTTGAAATTATTCCAAAAAGAATCACCACTAAAATGGGGAAAAGAAGCTTCTAAAAAAGAAAAATATTTCAGAGTTTTAAAAATAAACAATGATTGGGAAATAAATATTGGTAGATCTAGTAAAGAGAATGATTTATTAACATGTAAGTCTGCCAAGCCAGATGATTGGTGGTTTCATACGAGAATTTATCATGGAACTCACATTGTCTTGAGAAATTTCCAAAAAAAAGAACCTCCAGAGGATTTGATATTGCTCTGTTGTAGACTCGCTGCATATTATAGTAAAGCTAAAAATAGCTTAAATGTTCCTGTAGACTATACAAAAATTAGATATGTCAGAAAACCCAAAGGTTCGCCACAAGGGTATGTTGTTTATAAAAACCAAAAAACTATATTTGTAAACCCGATTGATTTTCGAGAAGCTGCTTCGCAAATAAAGGGAAATAATGTAACTTAATATAAATTTCGAGGTTTAAATAAAATTAAAAAGGATATATTTTAATGCCTGATTTTTTAATTAGAGGTATTACAAAGGATAAGTTTATAAGGTTTTTTGCGGTTAATGCTTTCTCTGCTGTGCAAACGGCAATAGATTTACATTATCTTTCAATAACTAATAGTGTCATACTGGGACGATTGTTAATAAGTGGATTATTGATGAGTGCAAATCTAAAAAACCCAAAAGATTTATTAACCCTGCGAATTGATGGAGATGGTCCTGTAGGTTCTGTATTGGTTACAGCGACAGGAGAAAATACAATAAAAGGGTATGTGCAAAATCCTCAAATTGAATTGCCTAAGACCGAAAAAGGATTTGCTGTTTCTGAAGCCATAGGGAAAGGAACTTTGTCAGTTATTATGTCTTTGGCAGATAGCCCTCCTTATGTAAGCCAAATCGAGTTAGTATCAGGTGAAATAGGTGAAGATTTGTGTTATTACTATTATCAAAGTGAACAGATAGATACGATGGTAAATTTGGGGGTTTTAATAGATTCTAATGCCAGAATAAAGCAAGCAGGTGGGATATTAGTTCAATGTATGCCCGAAACTCCAATTGAAATTTTAGAATCATTAAATAAAAATATTTCAAAATTTCCGAATCTATCTGATATCATGGATATGGGGCATAGTTTAGATTTTATATTGGAAAAATACATTTTTAATAATATTCCAATAGAAATTTTAGAAGAAAAACAAATTGCATATTTTTGTAATTGTGATAGAAAAAGATTTTACAATGGTATAAAGTTATTGGGGCAGGATGAAATTCAAAGTATGATAGATAGTAATGAAACTATCTTTGCTGAATGTCATTTTTGTAACAAGAAATATGAATTTACCATTGATGACTTAAAAAATATAGGAGAAGAAAGATGAAAAAAGTAGCAATAATTGCATGCAAAAGAACTCCAATTGGTAATTTTGGAGGTGTTTTTAAGGATTTTTCTGCAGTCGATTTAGGAGTAGCAGTCTTAAATGATATCCTCAAAGAGGTAAATATCAGACCAGAAAATATACAAGAAATTATTATTGGGAATGTTTTAAGTGCCGGACTGGGACAAAATGTAGCTAGACAAGTAGCGTTAAAATGCGGTATTCCAATACAATCAACTGCGTTTACCGTTAACAAGGTTTGTGGTTCGGGTATGAAAGCTGTAGAACTCGCTGCCAACGCGATAATGCTTGGTGATGCTGATATTGTAGTTGCCGGGGGTATAGAAAATATGTCCCAAGCACCTTATTTGATGAAAGACTTACGATGGGGTGCTAGAATGGGAAATAAAACAATCGACGATATGATGATTGCCGATGGTTTAACTGATGTGTTTAACAATTATCATATGGGTATCACCGCAGAAAATCTCTCTGATAAATGGAATATCAGTCGCGATGAGCAAGATAGATATGCTGTAGAAAGTCAAAACAAGACAGAAAAAGCTATGGATGAGGGTAGATTTATTGATGAAATCACTAAGATTAGTATTCCTCAAAGAAAAGGTGAGGCACTGATTATAGATACTGACGAATACCCACGAAAAGGTGTGACTTTAGAAAGTTTATCTAAACTTAAATCATCCTTTAAAAATGATGGAACTGTAACTGCTGCCAATTCATCTGGAATTAATGATGGAGCCGCTTTAATCTTATTGATGAGCGAATCAAAGGCTCATGAACTTGGGTTACGACCTATTGCTTATTATGTAGCTTGTTCTTCTAGTGGAGTTGACCCGGCATTTATGGGTTATGGACCTGTTCCTGCGATAAAAAATCTTTTATCAAAAACAGGATGGAATTTTGAAGATATAGAATTGTTTGAATTAAACGAAGCATTTGCAGCACAATCTCTCGCAGTTTTAAAAGGGATTGAAAAAGAAATTGGCTCAATTAACAAAGATATTGTTAATGTCAATGGAGGAGCTATTGCTCTCGGACATCCAATTGGGGCAAGCGGTGCAAGAATTGTTGTAACTTTATTACATGAAATGAAAAGAAGATCATTAAAAAAAGGATTAGCAGGTCTTTGTATAGGTGGCGGTATGGGGATAGCATCTGTTTTTGAAATCTAAAACAAAATAATACTTGAGGATGTATTTCAGAGCTTTATGCAAATCTATGCATTAGTTGATTGTAATCATTTTTATGTATCTTGTGAAAGGGCTTTTGCTCCTTACCTGCAAAATCAACCTGTAGGTATACTTTCAAATAATGATGGTTGTTTAGTTGCATTATCACCTGAATTAAAGAATTTAGGTGTGACTCGTGGAACACCCGGTTTCAAGATAAATGAGATAGTTAAAAATCAAAAAGTATATTTATTTTCATCAAATTACGAGTTATATGGTGACATGTCTACAAGAGTGATGAAAATATTAGCTTCTATGGTTAATGATATAGAAATTTACTCAATAGATGAAGCATTTTTATTCATTGATAATATTTCAGATAAAAAAATAGTTTATGATTTAGCACTTGAGATAAAAAAAAAAGTCTATCAGTTTACTAGTATTCCAATTTCTATTGGCTTAGCAAAAACAAAGACTTTAGCTAAAATTGCTACAAATATGGCAAAAAAATCATTTAATGGTATATTTGAGCTTTTAGATGAAAATATTGAGGAAAATTTATTAAAATCAACTTCAATTGAAAATATTTGGGGAATAGGCAGGAACTACACTAAGAGATTAAATAAATACGGAATTTTTACTGGATATGATTTTATCAAAGCATCTCCTTATCTTATTAGAAAAGAAATGGGTATCGTAGGAGAAAGATCACAACTTGAACTGAAAGGAACACCTTGTTCGGATATGACAACTTTACCTCCTGATACTAAAAGCATTATATGCTCTCGCTCTTTTGGAAAACCAGTTTCTTCATATGAAAAATTGCTTGAAACTGTCTCCACATATTGTTCTACAGCTGTTCATAATTTGAGAGAAAAAGGATTGGTTGCAAAGAACTTAACTCTTTTTATTACTACTAATCCTTTTAAAGATACAAAACAGTATGCAAATTATATAAATTGTAGTTTACCTGACTACACTGCTTATACACCTGAATTTCTGAATCTCTGTGCAATTTTATTAAAAAAAATCTTTAAAGAAAATTATCAATATAAAAAATCTGGGATAATGCTGACAGATATAATTAAACAAAATGTAATTCAACCAAATTTATTTTCATTGTCTTATGGTGATGATAAAAGACATTTAGTAATGAGAGTAATGGATAAAATAAATAATAAATTTGGAACAGAAAAAATATATTTTGCGAGTAATGGGGTAAAGAAATCATGGAAAATGAAAAGAGAAAAGACAAGTAAGAGATTTACAACAAGATGGGATGAATTAATGACGGTAAAATGATCAAAATTTATCTTGCTCACTCTCTATTATTCCTCTCCAGATCTCAGCTTCCATATCACCATTTTCACCCCATCATATTCTGCATGCTCATTAGGCTCATCCGCTTTCCAGTCTTGACTTTGATCTCTGTCAAAGATTATTATTTGAGCTTCTTTTACTCCAATATATTTAGCATATTTAGCAGTCTGTTCGATAGCTGTCTCTCTGACAGTCTCATATTTTTGCTTTTTACCGATGATTTTTACTTCGATGACTATTTTATCTGTGTAGGTTACACCATTTTTGGTATAATTTCTTTTGATAAAGAGATCTGTTCTCCTGCTTCCGAGAGCGTATTCTCGATTTATGTAACCACCGCTGTTAATCATCCTCTGCAAAAATGCTTGCAAGACAAGATGTGGTGCTGCCTCTTGGTAGCCGGCTATACTTCTACTCCAGACGGCAGAGTTTTCATTCCAAAACTCTTTAAATTGTCTTAGTAATTCATAGACATTGATAGTGTCGTCAAGGTTTATCCATTTAGGATTGTATTTTGGTGGCATTGTGTCTTGTATGTCTTCATTTAGTGTCCTCGGAATGACTTCTTTGTAGATTTTATTAGCGATTTCTATGCCAGTATTCTTTCTGACTAATAACCCTAAATCGATACAGTATTGAACATCATCTTTATCAGGATCAGCTTGTATACCAAGTATGATAGGTAAAATAACACGATTTACTCTGTGTTCTTTGAGTTTATCAGTGAGCTGCCCGAGATGAGTTTCTTTACGCAAAATCAGGTGTTCTTTAGCGTATTCTATCATGTCGGGAGTGATAACATCAGTTGACAGTTGACAATTGACATTTGACAATTGTTTTTTGTCTTTTTTTAGTTTTTCCAACACATCTCTAGCTAGAGCATTCACTAACCACGGTTGTCCATCTGTGTATTCCATTACCAGTTCAAAACATTCTTCTGTGAAATACTGTCCTGTATCCTCTTTAAGTTGTCCATATAGGCTAACTACCTCATCTTGTGAAAAATTTCCCAACCTCAATGATTTGGCTATGATATTAAAAGGACTGCCGCCTGTAATAATATCTTTTCCGAGATGAATGCGATAGTCTTTTATGTCTCTCAATCCACATAAAACTACGCTTGCAGGGAAATAGTCGGGGCGGTCATTGTAACCATCACGCAACTGCCTTAAAACTGAGATGAGTGTGTCACCTACTAAAGCATCAATTTCGTCTATCAGTAGAACAACAGGTTTTTGAACTTTTTTACAGATGAACCTCATAATTTCATTTAATGCTTTACCAGAAGCGAAATTAGCCATTCTTTCATCAAAAAAATTTCCTACTACATTAGAATCAAGCAAATTATCCACATTCATCGCCAATCTTCCTACAATAGCCTGCATAGCTCCATGTATATCTTCACGAAATGCTTGACCTATCTCAAAATTTGTATAAATAGCAAAATAATCACCCTCTTTATTGAGCATATCTCGTAAAGCAAGCAGACAGCTTGTCTTTCCTGTTTGTCGAGGAGCATGGAGGACAAAAAATTTATTTTTATTTATCAGATCCATTATTTCTTCTAGATCCCAACGCGTTAATGGGTCTAATTTGTAGTGCATGGGTTGATTTACTGGGCCTTCGGTATTAAAAAATCTCATAAATTACCCCTTTTTTTTTATTTATTACAATTCCCTAAAAAAAATAATAGTTAATTTGTCAACAATATCATGATTTTTTCCGTTTTTCAGATAAAATATTATTTTATTTCATCAAATATACTTATTTGTTTTGGTTTATAACCATCTAAAATGTTGTTTTTCTCGGACATATTATGGATGGAAATGTCGCCATCCCAAGTCTCATCTATCGGATAAGCCCCCATTTTTATCAATTCTTGGTTTCCCTCATATTCAATATGATTCCAGCAAAAAGAAGGACTATAGCGTTTTTTTAGATTTTCAGAAGCTCCGCTCCATGTTCCCCCTTTTTTTAGGTCTGCTCTGATTATGATACTAGCCGCAGCTTGAGCATAAATAAGTCTATTTCTTGCCATAGCCATACCTGTATCAAAACCAGCGTCAGGGTTTACAACAGACATGATGAGCAGTAAATTTTTATTTATATAGTTTTGAACCTCACTATTCTTTAATTTCCTTTTCATTGAATCAGAAATATATTCTACTGCGGGGATGTTGCTTTTTAATGAAGTAGTGGTTGAAATGGTATCGACACCTTTTGCACCACCCGAGACTATTCCGTAGCCTTTTTTATTTATTTTGAAAACGGTATCTCGTGTAAATTCTTCATCTATGATATCAATATTCCTCGAGCCTACAAAACCGATAAATTTTTGTTTTAGGATAATTGGATTACCAGCGTAATAAAACAATGGTGGGCAGTTCTTACCGAGCTTTGTTTTCAAAATTTTTGGATAAATATCATCAGCTCTGGTCATGATTTTTATTCCCATTTTTTCATATTTTTCTATTTCATAGTCTATTCTAGCTGTTCTCTCTATTAGTTTTTTTATTCTTTCTATTTCGCTATCTATTTGAGCCTGCTCTTTAAATATATTTGTTGATTTAAAAAAATTGTAAAAATCTTCATCAGCAAAGGTTATAAAATCAGAAGGCTGTATTTTATTTTCAAGCAGATTTTCAGCAAGCACAATCCATTCTTTTGTTTCATAAGGTTTCATCTCGTCATTTAAACAAAGATGACTACAAAAGACGATTATCGTTTTTGAATTTTTGTTCATTTGTTTCCTAGTTCACTTATTTCGAAAGTGCCAATAAGTTCATATTTTAAGTCAGTTTTAAAATTGTGCTTTGAAGAATAAAAATAGATTTTAGTTTGCGCAACAATATAAAGGTATTCAATATCTTCTTGCAAGTATCGTTCTGAACTCGCATACAGTTTTTTGGATATATTATATGCCCTTAATGCTTGTGAAGCTTTTTTTACTTCATCTTGACAAAATAAATCCAATAATCTTCTACCAACACCTTCAGGATAGCCATCACAGTGTATGTAAAATATTGCTATTTCTTCTATCCGCATGACCTCTTTATAGGTTATCATAGCGGTGTTTTTAACTAAGGATTCAAATGGTTTATTTTCCTCAGTCATATCTAAACATACTATATTACATCTCGTTGACATTATGTCCTCCATTTATTTTTTTTTGCTTCCACTCATTATTGGCATTATTAATTTTACCATTTTATTAAATTAACTACCTTAACATTAGTAACCTGTTTAAATTTATCTGTTTACGAATCACCAGAAGCGCTATTGGCAAGAGCAAAAGGAAATACCTTTTCGCAACCAACTTCCATGAGTTTAAAACCACAGACGGTCAAAGTCCAGCCGGAATCGATTATATCGTCAATGAGTAGAATGTTTTCAGGCATTATTAAGGCATTATTTTTAATCACATTAAAGGATTTCAAGGCATTCTCACATTGATAAGAACTATTTTGCATTGATTTTTGAAAGTCTGCTGGTGTTTTCTGTAGTAAAACTAACAATTTCAGATTAAGTCTATTTGCTAACCTTTTTGCAAAATCTTCTACTATGCCACTTCGTAAAGATGGAACAAAGGTTATAGAATCGATTCTGTTTTTTTCTACAAAGTCTTTTAATTCACTGACGCTTTTACCTAGAAGTTCATCACAAAAACGGGTTGCCTTTGAGTATTTATCATTTTTGACCAGAGTTCCATAACCAGGGTCACCATATTTGGTAAGACAAAAACCTATCTCATTTTGAGGATTTATTCTTGTCTGTTTTGTTAGTGATGTCGTAGCCCATTGTTTACGCGGTTCTATCGGTATAATCAATTTTTCAAAGTAATTTTGAGCTTTATCAAGGTACTCTGGAGCTATCACTGAAGCAAACTCTTCATATCCGAGACAATTTTTACATTTACCACAAGAAGTGGCAGTAAAATCATCAAGACAGTTTACAATGAATTTGCTATAGCACTCTTTTGTTTGGCTCATCTCGTCCATCTTTTCTTGTTCTTGCCTTCTGATAGCTGTGATAGCATCATAATAATTTTGATTGTATTCAAACTTTTTTAGAGAGAGAAAATATTTTTTTGTCTCTTTATAAACATAACCCTCATTTAATAGAAACATTAAGGCTTTTTCTATCCTTGACCTGCGGGAATTGATTTGAGCAGCAATTTCAGATAGAGTGAACCCATTTTTTGTATCTTTGGCAATGCACTCAATCACTCTTTCAGCCTCCTCGCGTTTGGGAAAGGCAGTGTCGATAAAATAGTCTTGTATCTTTTTATCCTCATACCCACAAAGTAAAAAAGTGTATGCTCTCGGTATATTTCTTCCTGCACGACCTATTTGCTGGTAATATGAGACTATATTTGAGGGTTGTTGAAAGTGGATAATAAAAGCCACATCACCTTTATCATAGCCCATTCCGAGCTTTACTGTAGCCACGATAGCTTTTATTTTGTTTTCTTTAAACAATTGTTCTGCCTCGCGGTTTAGATTATCATCAGCTTGTTCTCTCGAGTAGTAAGGTCGCACATTTGCTCCGTTTTGTTGTAGAAAATCAGCTAAATAATCACAATCCCTACGAGTCAGGCAATAAATAATGCCACTACCTGATAGTTTATTAAGATTTTGAAGTATCCATGCGTATCTTTCTGCATTACTAGGTATGTTTAAAACCTGTATCGAAAGCGAATCTCTACCCAAAGGACCTCTTGATACATAAACATTGTCTCCGAGTTGCACTCGTAAATCATCTACCACCCTATTGTTTGCTGTGGCTGTAGTTCCTAGTAGTGGCACAGTTTGTGGTAATTTTTTTATTACTCTGTTGAGCTGAGTATATTCCAGACGAAAATCGTGTCCCCAGTCTGAAATGCAATGAGCTTCGTCAATCACAAAGAAACCTATGCGTATTTTATTCAGGTTTTCTTGAAAAGTATCACTCAATAAAGACTCTGGGGTTACTAATAGTAAATCAAGAGAGTCTGTTTTCAATGATTGTAAAATATCTTCTTTTCTGTCTCTGACAGTGCTATTTAGAACATCACATTTCAAACCCATTTTTCTGGCAGCTTCTATCTGGTTTTCCATCAAAACAAGTAGTGGACTCACTATCACTGATACACCATGACCAGCATCGCGAAATAGCCTCGTGCAAATAAAATAGACAAGGCTTTTACCCCAGCCAGTCTTTTGAACTACAAGAGTCCTTTTGTTTAACATAGTGGTTTCTATAGCTTCGTATTGACCCTCGCGGAAAGTAGCATCTGCACCGTATATTTGAGTGAGGATAGAGGAGGCTTTTGCATATATTTCCTTATTTTCGATGGTGGGTGTATTGCCTGCATTCATATTTCCAATCTCCGATTGGCTTTCCGTAGTGCCAATCTCCGATTGGCTTTCTGTAGTGCTAATATCTGATTTATTTATCTGTTGTGGATTATTTACTTGTAACTTGTAACTTGTAACTTGTAACTCCTCATCAAACTCCCCTATATCCTTTGCTCCATATTTTATTAAATCATTATCCAAGCAAAATGTAGGTTTTGCTACAGTATTTACTATGAGTCTATTTTTTTGATAGTCATTTAAAAAATCAGAGTTTATGACAATGACAGCTTCAGATTGACTATAAAGCAAATCTATCAGCCAATTTATTCCAATTTGTTGCGGATAAAAAGTAGATGTTGACAAGCCCATTGAAAAGATCAAAAGCTGATTATTTCTGATAGCATAAATTATTTCTCTATGCTTTATCATTTCTATCAATGAACCTGTAGTTATCAAAATTTGAGGTAGCTGAGGGTATTCTGTAAAGTGTCGAGTGATAGATACGAGACCATAGTCATTTATTTTGGACAGGACATTATTTAACTTTATTTGCTCTGTATTTTGTAAAACTCTATTTCCTATCAAGCCTACACTTTTCCTATCTAAAAGAGCAATATTACCCGCATAATAAAACAAAGGTGGACTCTTTTTTCCCAAACTCATTTTTATTGCTTTAGGATAATGTTCATCGGCTCTTGTTACGATATTTATTCCCATATTAGCGTATTTATTTATTTCAAAACTTATGCTGCTACTTCTGTTAATAAGATTTTTTATTCTGAATATGTCATTTTGAGAAAAATTTAATATATCTCGAAAGTCAGTATCTGTAAATGATAAAAGTTGATAAGGCTGAATTCTTTTCTCTAGTAGCTTGTCTGCAATATCTGTCCACTCTTTGGCTGTATAGGGCTGCATTTTATTCCCTAAACAAAGGTGACTGCAAAAAATTATAATAGCTTTTGAATTATTATTCAATTTTACCTCCATTCACACTCTGAAAGAATGTGTCTTATACTTAAATATTATAAAATATCTTTATATAGCGATAACCATTTCAGGGTAATTTCTCATAATTGATTTCAATATCGTAGGGGTAACCTCAGATGTGTCAACTTTCGGTAGTTTGTGATTGTAGTGACGGAGCTTGCTTCTGTCCAATTTATCATTATATACTATATTTGGACGGAGGCAAGCTCCGCCACTACAGACAGCATCACGAAAAGTTGACAATATATGGGGTTGCCCCTACGGTTTTCATGCCTGGTGGTGTCGGGAAAATCGTCATAAGATGATTAAAAGATTATCTCTTCGAGATAATATAAAGGTATTCTGGATAAATCCATTCTATATTGTAAAAAATACCTTATTGACAATTCTTAATTCAAAGGCAGTTTTATCACAAACTCCGTCCCTTTATCGACCTCTGAAAAGACCTCCACACTACCACCGATTTTTTCTACAAGGGTTTTGACGATATAAAGCCCCAGCCCCGTTGATTCTTCACCAGAAGTCCCTTTTCTACCTGCTTTGGAAAACTTCTCAAATAGATTTTTTATCATAGTCTCATCCATACCTATACCAGAGTCTTTTATATGGATTTGAACTACATCGCTTATTTTTTGGGTTTTTATCTCTATCGTTCCACCAGAATTTGTAAATTTGATAGCATTCATACAGATATTATCAATTATCCTGTCAAACTTCTCAAGCTCAATCATACATTGTAGAGGCTCTTCAGCCAAATCAAGAGATAATTCAATCTCTTTTTTCTGAGCTATCAAATTCAAATTGTCAAATAGAGTCAAAATATTTTTGTTTATGTCATAAAGAGTTAGCTGGCTTTCTTCTTGGTCGATTTTGTTTGAGTAAAGTATTTCTTTTACAAGTGCCAAAGATTGCTGTGTATTTTTATCTATTATCTTTAGATATTTATGCTCAAAAATCTCTTTTTCTTTAACAGAGAGGGTGTCGAGTGCAAAATTGATAGAACCTAAACTATTCTTTAAATCATGCGAGATTGTGAGCAGGATAGCATCCTTTTCTTCATTGAGCTTTAATAATTCTTCTTTTTGTCGTAGAATCTCATTTTGATAGACGAGTAACTCTTTGTTTTTTTGATTGATAAATTCTACTTCTCTTGTTTTTTGCTCTGAATCAAAACTCTCTGCGAGATACTCCCTATTTCTTTTTTGTTCCTCAGAATCTAACCTTTCTTTAAGTTCATAATATTTTATTTGAGCTTTATAAGCCTCTTCATATTGCTTTGTTTCAAATAAATAATGGTGATAAGTTTGATAAAAAGCATATTTAACAGAATCATTATCTAAAAGTCCAAGCATTGTAAGTGCTTTTTCGTAAAATGACCTTGCCATTTCATAGTTTTTCAATTTGGTATAAATATCACCAAGCGAATGAGATACTTTAAAACAATGCTCTTGAAAATCATGTATTTTAGCTAAATCGAGTGCTTCATCTAGATGTTTTATTGCCTCTTTATATAATCCTTTTTGACTTTTAAGTAAGCCTAACTGAAAATTACATTCGATGATAAAATACATTTGTGGAGGTTCTAATGAAATTCTAAGGCACTTTTTATAATATCCCAGAGCCAATAGTGCATTTCCAATTTGCTTATAAAAATTTCCAAAATTTAAATAGGGGTCTGGACTTTGAATTTCTTTATTGAGTTCTAAAGATTTTTTCAAATACCTTTTAGCTTCTTCATATTTATTGATTTCAAGATAAATTGTTGCCAGATTTGAATAACATTGGATTACATTGTGACCATCTTTATGATGAACTTCCAATATAGTTACTGCCTTTGTAAAATATTCTAAAGCCTTTAATTTACGATGAGCAATGTATTCAATACTTCCAAGATTGCTATAAGCATTCGCCAAATCGCTTTTAACTGGACTTTTTTCAGCGTATATAAGAGACTTTTCAAAATATTTTCTGGCTTCATCATAAAGACCTTGATCTGCAAAACTAACTCCCAAAGCAGTCGTCAAATCAAGAGTTAATAAATAATCACCTTCGGATATAGCTATTTCGATAGCATCATTCCCATAATCTCTGCTTATATCAAATTGTCCAGCTTGAGTATACTTATAACACAAAACATACCCTATATAAGCCTTTTTTGACATATTCTTCGTGATTTCGTATTCTGAGATTAACTGCTGAATATCTATTTGTGCTGTTATTTCAAAGGCTTGTTGAGAATAATTGCTCTCTATATCTATGATTTGATGCATATATATTTTATTTGCAAGATTGTAGCTTAAAAAAGCCTTTTCTATCATGTCTTCTGTCGTGTCGTGAGTCTTTATCAGCTCATCTATTTCTTTTCGTTCCATGTTTTCTCCATGTTCTTTTTATCTATGTAAATCGAAATTTATAATTCGATGTATTTTGTCAACAAGAATGTTGACATTATATTTTTTTATCATTTCTTATAAATATCCTGAAAGGGTGGGTCTCTGAACAAAGATAACCCTTTCAGGGTATTTTCATGGTGGTGAATCAAGTTTCTATTAAAAGATAACATCTTCGATGTATTTCTATGGTATTTATATTTATCATTATCCATTGTCCATTCTCTATTGTCCATTCTCTATTGTCCATTCTCCATTTTCCATTCTCCATTTTCCATTTTCTATTCTTCTCCCGACCTCAGCTTCCAAATCACCATTTTCACTTCATCATATTCTGCATGCTCATTTGGTTCGTCTGCCGCCCAGTCTTGGCTCTGATCTCTGTCAAAGATAATTATTTGAGCTTCTTTTACCCCTATATATTTAGCATATTTAGCAGTCTGCTCGATTGCTGTTTCCCTGACAGTCTCATACTTTTGCTTTTTACCGATGATTTTGACTTCGATGACTATTTTGTCTGTGTAGTTCACACCGTTTTTTGTATACATTCTTTTGATAAAAAGGTCTGTTCTCCTGCTTCCAAGAGCGTATTCTCTATTGATGTAGCCTCCGCTGTTTATCATCCTCTGTAAAAATGCCTGTAAGACCAGATGAGGTGCTGCCTCTTGGTAGCCGACTATGCTACTAGCCCAGATGCTTGTATTCTCATTCCAAAACTCTTTATACTGCCTAAGTAGTTCATAAGTGTCAATGGTATCATCATCTTTTATCCAAACTGGACTGTATTTTTGAGGAACTGATAACTGGGTGTCTTCTGTCAAAGTCCTTGGGATTACTTCTTTATAAATCTTATTTGCTATTTCTAAACTACCATTGACTTTTTTAACAAGACCTAAATCAAT
>WRLO01000028.1 GCA_009777575.1 Candidatus Cloacimonadota bacterium | reverse complement strand
ATCACAAATCTCTCTAATGACCATTTCAGTATCCTCAAAGCTCAACTCCCGGAACAAATGGGTGGCACAGGTCCTACTGAAAAAATGGGGACTATGCTTTAAAAGTCTCTCTCGAGATGTTTCCATGCCTGCAAGCACGAAAGTGGCAAGTGATTGATCCGCCATGTCTCTGATACTCTCAAGTATCTTTTCGTTATTGAAAGCGTAATCAAGTTCATCGATTAGGATAGTTATGTTTTGGTCTCTTTGCAGTATATCCAGAATCTGATTATAAATCTCATTTTGAGTGCCTTTGACTTGATAATATGGCATTGTTTTGTGAAGCAATCTGGTGAGCAGTTCTCTCAGAAAATCCTTTGTAGTTATGTTAACTTCCAGCCTTAGATAAATAAATCCATTTTCCATAGCTGTCTTGGTCATCCATCGTGTTTTGCCCAAGCCGGGCTTACCATAAAATAAGCCGATTCCGACTATTTCAGTTCTGGTGCGTTCAAGCAAGTTTTTGAGAACTCGATTTGCACCCTTGACATTTTCTATTTCTATCAATTGTTTAGTTTTCATGTGTTACCTTCCTTATTCACCGAATAAACCTGCAATCTCATCTTTCAGATTATCGATGAGTTCTTGGTCGATATCGGTTGTGTCTTTATTTGATACATTGCACTCAACAGCATGAGTGCCATCGTTAATCTCATCTATCTCTTCATATTCACCAGTTATGGCATCAAGAGCCTCTTCAAAGCTCAGATATTTTGTGTCCTCAGCTTCTTTGGTATTTGATAGAGGCAGTAATTCCTTACTCAAAAGTTTCAGCATTTTCTCTGTTTTCATAGCACCGGCAACATCAGAAAGTGCCAGATAGTAAAGTTTTCCTATTTTGGCTCGTCTATTGTTTTCGATAAGTGCTGTCAAATCATCTCCGCTTTGAAGCCCCGGATCGATTGCGATTGCTTTCTCTGGGTGTATCTGCCCCTTTTCATTGCAGACGGTAATCTCATATAGGTTCTTTTCGTCATAGTAGATGCCGACTTTTTGTCCAATCATACTGGCGAAACTCGGATGCCAATACAACACCCCATTTTTTTCAATCATGCTTCGTTGAACAGTCCTCATCTCTATATATGGATAAAGCATTTTGCTGAGTAGCTCTGTTTTATTGGGAATGATATGCTCAACTTGAGTATAAGCCTGAAGCGGTGAAAGTTGCTCTTGTTCTATCGTAACCAACGATGCTCTGGGTTTGTTATTCCAATACTCCACATACTTATCCAACTTCTCGGTGAACTCATCCCAAGTAGGAAATTTTTTACCAAATTTCCGCACTAACGTTTTACTATCCATGTTCTTATACATCTCAGGGCGACTCTCAGGATTGTTTCCACACCAACTCAAGAAGCTCTTTTCAAAAGCAGAAATGCCATATCGCCAGAAGGGCTCTATTGATTTGCTTTCAGGATTACCGGGTATCGTAAAATGACATTCTATTCCCAGATTCATATACAAACCCTTATCTCCAGACTCCAACATTCGCTTGGCGATTTTCTCATCTGTGGTAAGTCTGCGTTTGCCTATAGCCTCATTATAAAACACCCAAGGAGCATAATCCACGTTCTTATAAGCAGTGCCATTATCGACCCTGATTTTCTGTGGAGTTCCAAATCTGCTGATGGCATCCATCAGGCTATTTTTTACTGCACCTTTATTTTCTGTTAAGCAGGCTCTATATCCGACAATCGTTCCTGTAGCTACGTCAATCCAGAAAATTATCACAGGTAAAGACCGCTAAATAGTTTGATAAAATACGAAAGAAAGTTTGAATATCTCGGTATTATTGGTAGTGTTTAATTAATTGATATGTATATATATAAATCATATTTTAAGATGGATAATTATAGGAATAAAACAACAATAAAAACAACAAATAAAAAAGCCCCATTTCTGGGGCTTGTAGAATTTCTGCTGTTTTGCATGTCTATATCAACCTTCTTTTTGTGGTAACTTTTCTTGTCGATAATAAATAGTCTTGTAATTGTTTTTCTGTGAACAAGTATTTACCAAAAGGCATAATAGGTCTAATTTTGCCAGATTTTATTTTCCTTCGTAATGTATGAACTGTAGTGTGGCAAAATTCTGCTGCTTTGTTTATGTCGATATATTCTGTTTTAGAATTCATTTTTTACTCCCTAACTCGTTTCGTGTAAATGGCTCGTGACCTGCTTTAAACCCTGTGAATTTACCATCACCATCGTGAAGAAGTTCATCGATATTGCCATCGCTGTCTTTGTAAAATACTCTCTGATGTAAAGTCTCGTCAAAATTGGCAGTCAGTATTTCTATAACATCCTCTGCATCGTTTGTGACGGTCAAATTTTTACTATGATCACCAACATCAATAATATAGACGTAGTCTTTTGTGACCTTTTCCACTTTGAACACTGCGTGTGTATTCGTTTTCATTCTTTAACCTCTCTATTTCTGTTCTTTAAAGTTATCGTCATTTTTCTGCCTCAGCTTTAATCATTTGAACTAGCCATCGCCATAGCCATTGCCAAAGCCATAGCCATTGCCAAAGCCATCGCCATAGCCATAGCCAGAGCCATCGCCATTGCCAAAGCCATCGCCATTGCCATAGCCATCGCCATTGCCAAAGCCATAGCCATTGCCAAAGCCATCGCCATTGCCATAGCCATCGCCATTGCCATAGCCATCGCCATTGCCAAAGCCATCGCCATAGCCATTGCCAAAGCCATAGCCATTGCCAAAGCCATTGCCAAAGCCAGAGCCATCTGTTTTTATTGTTTCCATATTTTAACCCCTTGTATTGATTTCATCGCCTGCTCGGAACATTCGATTATTTCGATTGCCTCTGTTACTGTTACTTTGTCCATCGGTTCAGGGAATTTACAATTTTCTGGTTTTGATGTTCCAGACATTGCTAGCTGTGATAAACTTGCAGCTCCTTCCCAATACCATATGCGGCGTGCATCTCTGATGACGGCTTCTTTGCCTTCTCTGCTTTCGACATATCCAGCAAATACGCCCGCCGAATAAGTTCTGACGATACAATATTTCATGCCGTCTCTTTCTACTGTTTCGTGTTTTGGCACATAAACTATGTCGTTGATTATTACTTCTTTTGTTTCCATGATATTTTCTCCTATATCTTTATTTTTTGTTTTCATTGCGTCTCCTAGACTGGTAATTCTTCAGCCATTTTTATGACTTGTATAATTGCTTTTATATATCCAGACCAATAGTCAATCTCTGAATAACAAGTTACTTTCTCGCTTCTTTGAGCTTCATTTAGTTTGTCTATCGCTTGTTTCTTTAGTTTGAGTAATTCGTCTTTCATTTTTGCTCCTTTGAGAAATCCAATATAAGAGCTATAATTTTTCTATAATGCTTTTCAATAGTTGCATTAAACTCAATTGGGGCTATACTATCACATTCCGAATAGATTGATTTAAAACCATCTGGCTCGTATCTATTCAAATAGACGCATACTCTATACTCGTTTTTATTCTTGGTCTTTTTTGACATGATTGTCAGTAGAATTTTTGTGTCCTCGTGAATGAATTTCATTCTATCTGTGTCTCCTATTTGCATTGACATTATAGATGAAAATGCTTTTGCAATGTATTCACGCTGTTTCTGTGTCATCTTTGCTCCTTTCAAACGGAAACTCTTGTATCAGCTCGTCTCCCCAGATTTCTTTTAGGTTGTTTTTCATGAATAGGGGAATTTTCTTTCGTTTACAAACATCAACAATGTCTTCTATCCATTCCCTTTCTGGAATGACCTTGTCTTTTCTATTGCCTGTTTCTGCGCCGATTATTATCCAGTTCATTTTATTAGGATAAAACTCCTTATATTCTTCTTGCAACGGTTCTAAGGAGACAAATTTCTTGACAGGTGGATTAAAGGTTAAAATAACATCATTGTGTGGTTTTGTCTCAGTGTGTCCAAACCACATATTACAATTTTTGTCGCCTCTTATTACCCTATATTTGTCTGGAATTACTTTGTCATATCTTTTTGGGTTTTTCGTCAGAAAGAAATACCTGTGCTGCGGTGCTTGCTCGCATGCTTCGAAGACTTGCTGAATCCACTCATCTGGGACTTCATTGTGAAATAAATCTCCCATGCTTTGCACAAATATATTTCTTGGTTTTTTCCATTTGGATAAAACATCGAGGACTTCAAAATGGGTATGTGGTTCTTTAAAACTGTGACATTTTTCACATTTAACCATTTTTCTTTTTGCTAATTTGTAAGCATAGCAATATGGACATGGCTTTGGATTGTCCTTTGTTCCACCAACACCAAAACACCAATGCCCCAAAGGGTTTATTGTCTCATCGCACCATTCTATTTTTGTTGGCATAATATCTCCTTATTTTTTTGTTTTCTTGGTGCATGAAATGGTGCGTAAACTCGTTCTCTGCCTTTATTGTCGTATTTATTAAATCTTATACCGCATCCACACTTACACTCAATTATTTCATTGTCAATATGTAGCAATGGTCTATGTAAATGGTTGTGTTCATTATAGTTCATAACCATTAAGTTCTCTAAGCGATTGTCGTCTTTAATGCCGTTTATGTGATGAACAACTTCAGATTTTTTCAGAGGTCTACCAATTGCATCTTGTATTATTTGACGGTGTTCTTGTATTTTCTTGTTAGTTCCTGGAATCGATAACCATTTATAGCCTCGCTTGCAATAGTGTCCTTTGCTAATTTTATGCCCCTTAGCAAATCTCATTTTCCTGCCACGCTTGTCATGGCTTATAATAAGCTTTCTACAACCACATAAACACTCTACCATCTTTCTTTCAATTTTAGTTTTGTTCATTTTGCCTCCTCTTGCTTATATAGACAAGCATAAACTCCTTCATATCCATGAACATCATAATAGTATTCACATCTTTTATAAGGTATATGTTTACCTGTTACTTCATCTACATATAAACCCATTCTTCCCGAATCTTTAAAATGCATACATTTATCATATTGCTTATTAGCCTCGCAAGTAGTTTTATATGGAAAAGGTTTTCCGTAATATTCTTTACTGTCGCTCATTTAAAATTTCCTTCAGAACTTTGTAAAATTCTCTTTTATTTCTGGTCATATATCTTTTGTTTTCTTTCCATCTGATTTGATAGTAGGACTGGGTGCAGGGTATAATATCATCAACAATAATATCATGTTTTGTCCATTGTGTGACACGATTGTGACCTAATTCTTTAACCCCTGTAAATCCCATCTTATGCAAGATTGTTTCGTCTTTCATGGTAATCATTCTTTACCTCTCAATCAAACCAAATCCGCAGGAATCCGTGTGAGATAAATACTTCATCAGCATTCAACCATAGTCTCTCGTCTCCGTTGTGTTGTGCGTTTCGTAGGTCGAAATAAAACTCATCTATAGAGTCAAAATCCCCATCAACATATGACATATAAACATTTTCGACACCAAAATAATTTACCCAGCTCTGAACTTCACCGAATGTTAAATCGCTGTTACCTTTTACAATCATTTTGTGTCCAAATGTCATACCCTTTCTTTCTGCATATTTCTCAAATGCTTCCATAAATTCGTTCATAGTTTCAAATGCGTAGCAGTTTTCATTTAGGTATAATGGTTTCATATTACAACTCCTTTTTGTTGAATACACACTTTGCAAGTCTTGTTTGTTGCCATTAACATTTTGCAATCGTTTTTGTTTGGTTTAATGCAAATTTCTATTCCATTTACATCAACAGATAGTATTTCCTGACACCATGTATCTACGCGGTAAGTATAGCCCCTATCGTCATTATTCGAATCATCTATTCGCTGAGCTATATGCCACATATCATCATCTGAATCAAATATCCAGAGTATTGTCCTATTAGTTTTCATCTTTGGTCTCCTTTACCAGCTCTGGGTGCTGGTAGATGTTGCCGATTATTTCCCATTGGTCTTTATCAGGAAAACCTGTTACAATCTTTCCGTCACTTCTGTATCTAAAACGACACTCCCAGCCGAAATAATCAAATTCTACCGAAACTATAAATATTACAGGATTACTGTCTCTGTGTTTTACGATATCCCCCTCGTAAATCAGCTGTCCGTTTTTGTCTTTGAGACCTGTGCATTGTATCAAAACCAAATTTTCATCATCAAGCATGTATTCTTGGCTGTTACTAAAGTTAATATACATTCCCATATCTTCAACTTTTTCGTAACAAACTATTCTATAAAAATCTATAAATGCTGCTTGATACATTACTTTTTTTTCTTTATCAAATGCTCTCATACTAAACCTGTCGTTCATTCTGCCTCCTGTGGTTTCTCTATCCTTTCAAAAGTGATGACTGCTACAAATGGGTCTTCGTCCCAGCTGAAGCCTTTCTTTTCGTATAGGCTGTCCCATAATTCACCGAACCAATCTGTGCATAAATCACATGCTATGCATATATCACATATAACTTCTGAGCATTCGTCATTATGATACCCCTCTTTTCTTATGTCGGAAGTCGATATCTCGTGCAGTTTTTCCACCCTGACATCAGTCACTTTTAGAAATATCCTTGCTGCTTCTTTGGGCATGTAGCGGGAGGAATGCCACCGAAATTTCTTTATATCTTCAGGGTAGTCGGCTTTATATCCATATTCAATATCTCTACTGGCTGGATAAAAATGGCAGTATGCCTCTTTCACATACAGGATGTCGCCTGTTTGGTATGGTAATCTCACAACAGGGTAATCATCATCATCTCCATATTTGTCTCTATATGAACAATAGATAAATATGGCATAATTTCCTTTGATATTTTTTGGTATTGACACACCTGTTTTGGGACAATAATTTTCAATAGATGGATTTTCAGATATTCTATCGAACCTGTAATCATCTTGGTCAATTTTTATCACCCTCCTCGTCTGCGTTTTTCTGCCATCGAGTATAGCCTTGACCATCTCTGTATTAAAATGGATTGGTTTCATTTGTTTACCTCTTCCTTAAAAATGATTTTCGAGATAATGTCGATGATAGATTCTCTTATGTCTTGCTGGTTAATTTTGTTTATCAAAGCATCAACTCTTTCTGATAATAAATCACGCTTGCTTTGAACTATTTCATCCAACAGTTTACCGCCTGGTGTATCTCTGCCAATCACCTCAAATGTATATAGATCTTTTATGATTTTTTCAGTTCTACTAGTTAATAAATCCTTGAATTCATTTGCAGCCATTTCTGTAGCTATATCTCTGATAGTTTGTCTCACTATATCCTTGTAGTCATTATCAATCATCTCAATGACTTTTTTCCTGACAATCTCTTTGAGTGTGTCTTCGACTTTTTCTCTGACCATCTCGCTCATCGAGACGAATACATCATCTGTATCTAACTGATACCTTGTTTCATCTAACAATTCATCATTTCTATCTACTAATTGTATTTTTAGTGTTTCCATTATTCCACCTCGTAGTCCACTGTTTCAAATGGCATGTCAATGATGTCGATTTCGCCTGAGTCGTGCTGCTCGTAGTGTTTTGGAGCTTCGTTTAGAGCTTGAATTAGTTTTGGATTTAGTGGCATTCCATCTAAGACTTCATCCAAAACGGATTTTTTTATCATTTCAAGCTGGTTCTTTTTTTCGTGCCAAACATTTTTTTCGTTGTTTGTCTCTTTCATTTTTCTGTATGCGTCTGAATACTTCTGGGCATGTGCCATAGCTTTTGGAACTGACCAAACTCTAAATTTTGGAGTTCCCCCAATCATTTTTGCATAAGCATAATAGTAGATGACCTTTTTTCCAGTGTTGTCGTAAGCGGGTTTGTGGTAGAGTTTTGGATTGTAACCATATTCAAAGTAAAACTCATCATTTTCGTAAACTTCCATGACATCACAATGGTCTGCGTTTTGTGAATTGTGAAAAAGACTTATAGCCCCTTTGTATCCTAACTGAAAGTTTGCTTTCCAAACTCCATTTTCTTTGCGTGGAATAATCCAACAGTGCCCTAATCCGTTGCATGGTTCGAGTCCTACTTCAGCAGCCCTTAGAAAAGAAATTATAACGGAATCAGCTGTGCATTTTTGCAACATGGGGTTTTGTCTAACAATAGCCTCAGCTCTGCGGATAAATCTCTTTGCAGGCAAATGCTCTGGTAAAATCAGTTCATAAGATTTTTCCTGCTCTCTAATTCTTTGATAGATGTCTTTTTGTTCTGTTTTTGCTGGTAGATTTTTATTGCCGACTGGAATATCGGCTGTACGGTTTTCTATTTTGTTTAGTAAAGTGTCGTTGTTTGTCATTTTATGCTCCTTTTTTATTTGTGAAATGTGTGTCAGATGTAATGTCAGTGTGGATGTCAGCTTTAAATTTTAGTTCATTTACGAGGAAAGGTCTGGCACCTGGTTTTTCTACGCAGTATTCGTTGTATAAATCTGGATGGTCTTCTTTGAACCTTTTTGAATCGAAAGATTGTGAAGGTTTATTGTTTTTCCATGAGACGGCGTGTTGGTTTGTGTAAAGCTTTTCATTGTCACCCATAACTTGCTTGACTGTGTTGTGTATGAATTTTCGTTCATCATCAATTAATTTTGCTTGACATTTTAACTCAATTTCTTTTTTTAACATTTCATCAACGTTTGGGAGGAGATTGTAAATCTCTTGTTCGCTGATGAAACTATCTGGTGTCGCCTGTGGATATAGTTCTTTTAGAGTTTCTGTACAAATCTCTGAACAATCCGCAGGTGGCATTTTTTTTGTTTCTACGAAATTCCAGAACCATAGGGCTTTTGCGATAATGGCTGCTTCTATTCTCTGTTCTCTTTCTACTCTTTCTATGACGAAGGCTTTGTTTCCAAATTTGCAGGCGATGTAGCCGTAATCATAGTTTCCCAATAGGATGTAAAGGTGAACCTGAAGCATGTATCTGTCCGGGATGCCGTTTTTTGACCACTGGGACTTTGCGTATTCGTTTGCAGTTTTGCATTCGAGGACGAACCTTTTGCCTTCTGCGTCTATACCCTCTCTGTCGATGTGTCCTACTAAAAATTTGTGGATATAGTGTGTAAAAGGCTCTTCTCTTTTAAAGACTTTGAGTCCTGTTTCCAGTGTAAATCTTTTGGCAACTGAAGGTTCGTCCTCGACACCCCAGTATGCAGACTCTGAAAAGTTTTCTTTGTCGGTGATGTCGGTGATGTTTGGTCTCTGTCTAATTCCGATTTTTTCCTGCCATAACTCGATGGCAGAGCAGTACGGGTTGAACCCAAAAATAGTTCCGATGTCAGACGCACCGAGAAATTTTGTTCTGTCAATTGTTGTTTCCATTTAGTGACTCCTTTATTTGTGTAATTTCTTTTTTTGTTTCATTTGCGAAGTCGATCATTTGATTTCCTATCGACTCTAATTGTTCACAGACTCTTTTAACATAGTCAATTTGTTGTTCCATTTTTATCCTCCTTTGATTCTGTTTCGGAACGAACTTGTTCGTTCCCTACGGTTTTGTTTTTTTTGTTGCGTGTTTTTTTTGATTGTTTGTGGCTTTGAACGATTTCGTCCACTTTAAGTTCAACCCACTCTGGGAGATGAACTTCTCCGATGTGGTCGATCATGGTGTGTGCTGCAGAATTGTCAGCATTTACTTCAGGTGCGTCATCATCGATAAAGAACTCTTCGGCAGTCATATCAATGGGGATATTTTCCCAGCAGACCTCAAGCCTTTCGGAAATCTTTTCGATTTCAGCTGTGAGCTGTTTGATGGTTTCTTTGTCTTCAGCATGTCTGATGGCAAAAGATTCGTTTTCAATTAATAAGCTTTCAGTAAAATCCCGAGCTGTCATAAACTGGTCTTCTTTCTTTCTCAGTTTTATTATGAACGAATCTCTTTGATCGCTTAATTTCCTATTTTCTATGGTTTTCTTTATGAGAACCACTAGTCCTATGATAAGTGAAACAGTCAATGTTCCAATGGTGATGTGATATTCAATCATCCTGAGACTCCCTTTAATATAGAGTTTTCATGTTTTGATTTAGCAGTAGATATTCATCATCGTTTAGCTCTAAAAACTGCTGGTTTGTTTTGTTTATCTGGTCAATAAGGTTAAAAACTAACTCGTCCATTTGTTCAAACGTGTGTTCATACCTTCTAATAGTCTCTTTGTGCTCTGCGATGATTTCCTTTTGGACACTGAGTAGATTGTGGTAATAAGTGAAGTTTAGTAAAACTACAACAATGGCAAGGAAAATGACGAGGATAGAAATTTGTGATGATTTCATTTGTCCCCCTTTTTTTCATTTAAAAACTCTGCATACTGTCTCTCTTTGAACTTTAGCCTGTCGGTAAGTTCGGGGTTATAACCACCCGTAGTGGTCTGTCTGCGACCATCAGAATCATACAATCTGCTGTTTATGATCTGGTCTGTTTCTCTGGTGTGGTATAGTGGGTCTTTCATGTCGCTTCCTCCAGTGTCTGCTCGTCTACAATGGAACATAGAATGTCCCAAATCTTTGTTTCTGTCTCTCTGGGTGGCTTGTATTTTCCGTTTTCTATCTTGTATAGATAGTTTACGGATATGCCAGCCTTGCTCGCTAAAACCTTTTGCGGGATTCCAAACGAATTCCTCTTTGCCTTGATCCTTGTCCGCATAAAAATGCCTCCTTTTTTTTTATATTCTTTGGCTCTGAAATCGAAAAATCATTACCAGAACCTTGAAAAATAAATTCAATGTTTCGAGAATAAAATCAGTCATTCCCGAAACCCTGAAAAACCGCTTGACAAAAAAGATTAAAGTAAATCTAATGTCACACGATAATTCAGTAAAGTCTGAATGATATATTAAGTATAACTGGAATTTCAGAAAATGTTACAAAAAAAATCAGAAATTCTGAAAATAATTTTTAGGGGGAATGTAAATGCGTATAGGACATAGAGTTGCGGAAATAAGAAAAAGTGTAAATATGAAGCAAAATAAGTTTGCAGAGTCCATAGGTTTGAAAACATCAAATTTAAATCAGATAGAAAATGGAAAGTATAACCCTACACTTGAAACTATCGTTATGATTTGTGAAACATATGGAGTTAGTGCCGATTTTTTAATTTTTGGGAAAAAAGAAAAAAAAGGACATAGTGTTGAGCAAATTATTACTAATAGTGATAATAGCAACATAAATAATAATAGTGGAGAGATTATTAAAATGTTGATATCTGAAAATGCTAAGATGAAAGATGAGCAAATAAGACTTCAAAATAAAATAATCGAAATATTGGAAACAAAAAAGAAATAATAAATGGATAACGATAAATAAGGAGTGTAAATGACAGCAGGACAAAGAATTAGGGAATTACGAAAAAATAAAAAAATGTCAGGGACAGATCTTGCAGAGCAAATAAAAACTACAGCAGCTACAATATCTCAGATAGAGAATGGAAGAAACATGCCATCGGCAGATATGCTAATAAGAATGTCTGATTGTTTGGAAACAAGTATTGACTACATACTTAAAGGAAAATCAGACGAAGTGCGGATATTTCAAAAGGGCGTTTTGATAGGAAATAACAGTACAAATGAGTATACAGAAAATTCTAATGAGATTTTAATTCATTTGATAAACACAAAAGATGATGTTATCCTCGCAAAAGATGAACAAATTAAATTACAGAATAAAATAATCGAGATGCTGGAGAGGAAATAAATAATGGAAAATGAAACAAAAAAATTTAAATATTATTTAGGTAATAATATAATTGAGAATAATAGAAGTAGTTATAATGATTATGAAGCACGTTTTTTCTTATTTTTCGCTAAAGAAGTTGAATCACTTTTTAATAAAATGGACTGGTCAGGTGTATTACTTGGCTGGCCAGTGGTAAGAAACGAGCCAAGGATGGGTGCTGACTGTATATTGTTAACAGAGTACATAGTTATTATTTTTGAATTTAAAAATTATGAAGGTATAATAGAACTTCCAAATGAACCTGAATTTGAAAGTGCTACATGGTATTCATCTTACAATGAAATAAAGCCTGTTTCTGGTGGATATAGCAAAAATCCTTTTGAACAATTAGATAAAAAAAGAAATTATTTATCAAAATCAATAGGTGTAGAATGCTATGAACGCATTAAAACATTTGTAATCTTTCAACATGAAATACAAATTAAAGGAGAAATACCTAATAAACATAAAGAATATTTTGAAATATGTGATTTTAGTAATTTTATAGAAAAAATTAAGAATAAAATTAATAGACATAAAGAAATATATTTTGAAAACAGAATAAATATAAATGATTTATTCACACATTTTGATGCAGGTCAACTCCAAGGAGGTAAAATTAAGATCAATCGATATCCAACTGGAACACCTGAAAGACAACCACCAACATGTAATCCAACAGTTAACGTAAAATTACCTGAAGAACCAATAATAAATAAACCTCCAAAAAAACCTATAAAAAAAAATATTTATCTTGGTACAATATCTTTGATCTTCATAATTGTAAGTGTATTCTTGATTATGCAACGAAATGTACCAGATATAATGCCTGTAGTGTATATCACAATGACAGGTCGAACCTACCATCTCGACAGCTGTAGGCACTTAAGTGATAGTAAAATAGCAATTAATCTTTACAATGTTGTAGCAGAAAGATTTAGAGCATGTGTAGAATGTGAACCGCCTGAAATTGGTGTGCCTAAAGAAGAAGTTTTAGTTTATAGAACGCCAACTGGTAGAGCGTATCATCGTAGAAATTGCACATCATCTGGAAACAATACAACACGAATACTACTCACAGAAGCAGAAAGAGCAAGATTGACACCATGTCGAACATGCAATCCACCAACAGATTAAAGTTTATAAATAACTCCCCAACCCCCTGAAAAAAAGCTTGACAAAAAGGATGTGTTGAAAAAATTGGTTATAAGAGAGTATAAAAAGATATAAATAAATATAAAGATAAAGGAGCTATTAAATGAAAGTCAAGATAGATAAAGAAATAGACTATGGTCATGGTATCACTCAGCGTGATTTGGATGAGTATAACAACCGACCAAAGTATTTACACAATGAAAAAATAAGACCAGATGGACAATCATTATCAGAATGGCTTACAGAAGTGCCGTTTATGGATGGTTGTACAGAAGAAGAAAAAAAAGAATTTATAGAAACAGTAAAAACGGCATCAGGATTTTATGACTATTATGAATAAAGCAACTAATCCAGCGGATTTTCCTATTTATGAAAACCTAAAAAAAGAGGAATTTAAAAATGTTCTTGATGATTTTATAAACCTATTAAAAAAAACTACTTTTTGCGATTGGAAGTTTATAGGAAAGGACGATAAATTGATTATTGAGATTATCAATTTAATTCAAAAGAGACGAGTTTATTTCCATGTATTCCACGAAAAACAGATGGGTGAGCTTAATGAAATATCATTGGTATGTTTTTGGATATTAAAACTACGACCATTTTTTTATAAAAAAAATCCAAGAATAAACATCAATTTAACTTTGTCTATCACACTCTTTAAACAATTTATTGAAAGAATGGCAAAAATAAAAGGGAAAAAAATTGACTTCCCTACAAATCATTTATTACATGCATTCAAATACCGCGACCTGTCGAAGGAAGCCATCATGGCGATAGCCGAAAGCCTGATTTGTTAGTGGTAAAAAAACAATAAGGAAATAAAGATGTCTGATAGTTTGTATGTTTACACGGCTGATTTGGTAGCACAGCAAAACAAAAAGCCCACTATTCCACCAACAAATCCACCTAACAATGTTATAAACCAAATATCCATCTATACCTCACAAAAATATTTTATTTTGTTCCATAATTTATAACTGGTGAAATATGTCAAGGGAAAATTTAATGTAATCTAAATTATTTTCAGAAATTCTTAATTTTTTTCTTGACAAAATTAGCGTATTAAAAATAATGACCCCGATAGTGAAAATTATCGGGGTTTTTTGCATAGTAAAGGGGCTCTCTGGTGCGTGAATGCGGACAGGCAGAAGCTTTAACAAAAATATTGCGGTTCTATTGTCAAGAGAAACCCTCTCTATTTTTGCGAGATGAGAGATCCGGATATATATATAGATGTGAAATTTTGCAGGCAACTAAGAACTAAAAAACAAAAAAAACCGAATTGGATATTAGTGATCTGTTGTCTGCATTGAGAAGTTTATAAAAATGCTCAAGCATGTTAAAATGGGTTATTCTCGTTTTGTAGAGGGAGGCAGGTCCCATCATCCTCCTTCCTCCCTTGAGTTTTTTTTAAAAAGAATAAGAGATAATAAATAAAAAAATATAAAGGATGATGAATTATGGGTAAAGAACAAAAAGCATTAGGCACACTATTTTACACCTACAAAGTAGGCATATTTGATGACTATCGTATCGATATGCTGCGGGAGAAATTTGGCAATGATGGCTGGGCATTTTACAGCTATATGATCGACCAAATATTTAAGACGAACAATTATGAATTTGATTTCACAATAGAAAACCAAAACTCAATCGTGAATTATTTAAGCAAAAAAATCTGTATCACCGCAGAGCAGTATCTTGAGATTTTAAAATATTGTCTGGATATGGGTTTGTTTGATAAAGACGAGTATGAAGAAAGAAAAGTTTTGACGAGTGAAGAGGTGAGAAGACAGGAAGAGAGAATCAACGAAAATCGAGAGTATGAGAGAAAGAGAAAACAGGATTATAGACAAAAAAACAAAAATGTCCCGAAGTGTCCCGAGATGTCCCGAAGTGTCCCTGAGACAAAAAATGAATGTCCCGAAGTGTCCCAAGTTTGTCCCAATGAATGTCCCGAAGTGTCCCAAGTTTGTCCCAATGATGTCCCGACCATGTCCCACGATGTCCCGAGATGTCCCGACTATACTATACTATACAATACAAAACAAAACAATACAAAACAACATCATCATCTACCTCCAGATAAAATTGGTGACATGCGAAAAATTTCGTTTGATGAGGCTGTGGAAAATTTGAGATCTAAAACAGAGCTTTCAGGATTGAAGCTATTCAACGAACTTGTGGAATGCGGAGTGAGCAATGAGAAATCTCTCGAATATGTCGAAAAGCTTCCAGCAGAGTACTTGGAGTGGAAGCTAAAAGAGTTCATGGAAAAATTCAAAAAAGGTGAAATCAAAAACTATTCCAGCTTTTTGACTGCTGTGTTTGACAAAACGTCAACTGCAGAAGCACGGTTTCAAATAGCACACAAACCTCTTTCCCCAGAGGAACAAAAGCGTAAAATGGATCTTGAGAGTCAGAAAAAAGAGGTAGAAAAGCAAGAACGGATAGACAAACTACGGCATGAAACAGAGGAGATTTACCAAAACCATACGGAAAAAGATTTGAATGAATTTTGGGAATTTGTCAGCACGACAAACAAGCGGATATTTTTATGGCTAAAAGTGGAAGGTCTTCAAAATGAAGAAGTTGAGCTTCATTTTCGAGTCTTTTTAAAACGAAAATACAAGTGAAGGTGGCATGAACAATGAACGGATTTAAATCATGGCTAAACGAAATCAATTCGAGCCTTTATGATGGCTTTAAAATCAAAAAAGAAGGCAAGTATTTGACAAAGATAAACGATGTTTTTATGGGATGCAAGGAGGATTTTTTCTATTTCAAGGTGAAGTTTGTCAACAATCATAACGAGTATTACGACTACTGGATAGAATGGAAACCAGACAAGGTAAAAAGAATGCTAAAGCTGGTGCAGGGCTTGGAAATAAATGCTGATATGCCCTTTGATGTGAGCGACCCGTATAGTGCTGAATCAGCTGAAAATATCTACAGATACATCTGCGAAAACATGCTCGAAAAGCTGTGCGTAATCACGATAAAAAAATATGATGCAGACGATGGAAAATCGTATGTTTATCTGGATAAAGTGGAGAATTATGAGGGTAAAGAAAACATCAAAAGTAACCTGAAATATGACACAGAATACAACAGCAACAGCGATGGAGTACCGTTTTAGGGGGTGAGATATGTTTCAATATGTTTCAATAAATCGACAGGAATGGGTGAAAAACACTCTAAATTTTCATCGGAAACTGGATTAGGGGAGAGTGTAGATTGAACTCATTTATTCATGACATAAATTTTGAAATCCAAGCTCTGCAAAAGCTCATAAATGATTTCGCTGCTTTGGATGTCGTTTCCTTTGAAATTGACACCAGACCGATAGGTCAAGAAAGACATCGTACGGCATATTTAGGGCATAACTACACACCCAACAAAACAAAGGAGTTTCAGAAGCTCATAAGATGGATATACAAATCAAACTCGAGGCATATTTTCACTTGTCCCGTAGCTATTTTAATGAAATTTTGTTTTGCCATTCCAACGAGTACCTCACAAAAAGAAAAAAAGAGAATCGTCAATAAATGTTACGAACCCTATCCTAAAAAGCCCGACACCGACAACATCGAAAAGGCTATTTTAGATGCTTTAAACAAAGTAGCCTGGCATGATGATAGGCAAGTAACCTATGTGTCAAAAAGAAAGTGTTATGACAAAAGCAATAGAATTGTTATCCATATTTTTGAAGACAAGTAGGGAACGTATGCGTTCGCATAAAAGGTGAATGGATAATGGATAGAGAGTATGTAAAGATTGACATGGCATTCACTTTGTTTAACTTGAAAAGAGTGCAAAAATATTTCGATCAAATATTTTGGCCCTTTGAATTTGCAAATTATTTTAACGAATATGAAAAGATACAAGGTCTCTTGTTTAGGAGAATAATCTTTGATATTTTTAAATTTGATGAGGATCTAAAGGATAAATTTTTAGACGAGTACAATGAGGCTATGTCGATGGCTGAGTTTATTTCAAAACGATATGGTCAAGAAGGTGTTGGATTGTTGAAAGACCTAACAGGAGGCTAGAATGGTATACGGTTATATTAGAGTTTCTACAGACAAACAATCAGTGGAAAATCAAAGGTATGAAATCAATCGTTTCTGTGAGAGAAATGTAATGGTTATCAATAAGTGGGTAGAGGAATGTATTTCAGGATCAAAACTGGTTAGTGATAGAGAACTGGGGAAACTTCTAAAAACGATGAAACAAGGAGATATATTAGT
This sequence comes from Candidatus Cloacimonadota bacterium, assembly GCA_009777575.1. GTDB lineage: Bacteria > Cloacimonadota > Cloacimonadia > Cloacimonadales > WRIO01 > WRLO01. The sequence continues at coordinate 22,867 of WRLO01000028.1, read as the reverse complement.
TTGTTCTGAACTATCTCGACTGGGGAGAAATTTGCTGATGATCATGGGTGTTTTAAACCAATGTATGGAAAAGGATATTCAGGTTTGGACGATAAAGGACAATTATAGACTTGGTAATGATATAAATTGCAAAGTCCTTGCCTTTGCATTTGGTCTTTCTGCGGAAATAGAAAGAAACCTTATTTCACAACGCACGAAAGAAGCACTTGCACGAAAAAGGGCAGAAGGAGTAGTATTGGGTCGTCCCAAGGGTCGTAAGTCAAAAATCAAAAAGCTTACAGGTCGAGAAGCCGAGATAAAATTTTTGCTTGAAGCAAAAGTTACTAAAAAAGAAATGGCAAAACGATTAGGTGTTAATAGGATGACCGTTTCCGCTTTCATATTAGGGAATAACATCATTTCACCAATCGGTTCTGGCAGTTAATAACTGAAATTACCCGCATCTATCCTGCTTATTTTAGGAATCGGTACAGGGGCCGTACAGGGAAGGTATCAGAAAACTAGATTGGGTGCGGGTTTTTCGATTTGGAAATTGGATGCTGATTTTTGTCGTAGATCGGAGATCTCCGCTACGGTATCGGGCGATGTTATCGATCGGGGGCGGGGGTGCTGATTGTGGAACGCACAAGTGCGTTCCCTACAGGAATAGGAACGGATAAATGCGTTCTCTACGGACTGAAAAACCTCTTGACAAAAAGGATAAGTAAAAAAAGATGGTTATAAAAGGTTATAAATAACTATAAGGAGCGATAAAATGAGAGAATATAATGTTAATAATCATATTTTCCGAAAGTCTCAATTTTAAATTCTCCTTTAAGTTCACGTCTCCAAAATTCGCTTCCGTATCTCATAGCATCCATAGCGTGGTCTTTAAATTTGACAGGTTCATCTAGAACATTTCCGTTTTTATCCTCACGGTATTTATAGCTTTTTATTTCATTTGCTGATTCATGGCAGTTTGATTTATGAATATGTATTTTGATGCCTCTCAGATAATCTATGCCATCTTTTACACTATATGCCCCTTTTTTACAGCCTTCTATAAAAACCCCAGCCTTTCTAAATTCATCTATTCGATCTGCTTCTGCACAATCAGCTTTTGTTCTGATGTTTTTGCCAAATTTATTTTCGACCTTTTTTATTAGTTCCGAATTTGTTAAACGGCTTTCATAGATTTCATCGCACACATAGATTTCGTTGTCATACATTGCCATTTTTAGGACAGCAGACGGGTTGTTGAACCCAAAATCTATTCCTAGTGCAAAGTCGCTAAATTTATCGATATCAAAATCGTGTATTACATAGTTATGATAGATTTTGTTTCCGAGCACCCCCCATTCTCCGAGTGCGTAAACACTATAGTAAAGAAAGTCTTTTTCTTTTAAGTTTTCCAATATTTTTATGTATTCTTCGTCAAGGAATCTATTGTCTTTATAAGTAGTTTTGAGAATATAGGTGTTTTCTTTGTGTTCATCAAAAAAACGTTTTTTTGCCCAGAAATTTATGTCGATAGGATTGAAAGTCAATGTCATTGTAAATGGGACGTTTGATTTTCCACGTAGCCTAAGATCGAGTTGCACCATGTCACTTTCCTTTATTTCGCTGGCTTCTTCTACCCAGATGTCAGTCAATATTCCATGTTCAAAAGTAAAGGACTTCAATTTTTCCACATCATCCAATCCGCTACAAATAATTTGAGAACCATTTATAGTGTTTGTAATCAACATTTCTGTTTTATTAATTTTATACCAGTCAGCTGGTATTTTATACATGGTGAGTAGTTGTTTAAGCAGAGCAAATGTGCTGTGTCTGTTTGATTTGCTTACTTGCCTGACTACCAGAAAATTGTGTCCACCTTTAAAGAATAGGATCAATATTTTTTGAGCAACAAAGACCGATTTTCCGCTACCTGCTCCCCCATAATAAATCTGGTACCTGCTCTTTTGTTTTAGAGCTGGTATATAAATTTGATTGAACACCTCAGGGTCAATCGTCAAAGGTATTTTCATTTGCTATTGTTATGGTAAAACCTGTGATTGATTTTCCTTTTGAGGTCAAGTCAACACTCGTAGTATCAGCACCAGTCATTTTTGCCAAATCCGACAGTATTCCACGAGCTATTACAAAATCGTCATTGCACAACGCCTGTTTATAAATCTCGAGCCTGTTGTTGTAAATGTATGCTGCTGCGTTTGGCATAAACTTTTCAAATTCACTTTTTAATATCTTGTTGCATTGACTGATATAGTTATCGATCTGCCTATCGGAGAGGTTCCATTTTTGAAAATGTTGTATCAATTCATTTCTGGACATTTTAGTCACTAGTGATAGCATCTCTTTTATTCTATCTTGCATTGTTCTGTCATTCGATTTTTTTTCTTTTGGCATATTTTCACCCGTTATGAGGAATATTTTTTACTATAATTCTCTTTGAAGTCGTTGCAAGTCAATTCGATACTGTCAACAGTACTGTTGCAATTGTCGCAAAAATTTATTCGCATTGTTCGTTCATCGTCTATGCGAATAGTTCTAACTACTTTCATTTTTTGTTTACAAACGGAGCATATCATTTTTTTACCTCCTACTAAATATTTTACCCACAAAAATTATTACAGATAATTCTGTCAAGTAAAAAGCAAGCATTTAAGCTTCAGCTATCCCTCTTTTTTGTATATATGTAAATGTGCATAAATTGACTTGTAAAAATGAACCTCTTTTGATTTTTTGTTTTAATGTTATACAAAGCGGAGGATTTATGGCTGAAACAATATTAATTTCATGCAAAAACATCGAGCTATCTCTATCAGGCATGTCAGGAGATTCAAATATTATAAAGGTGGTGGCTGGTGTCACTGGCGAATGGGATCACTGGTCAGGCAAATTTCATATTTCAAATGAAGATTTGCAAAATATAAAAGCGGATTTTGAATATCAAAAAAGAGATGTATTGTTTGACTACGACCACAACAGTCTTTCTCTTGGGGGAAACTCAATAGCAGCTGGCTGGGGCAAAAAGATGATTGTGAATGGTGGAAACTTAGAAATCGAAGTAGAATTTACCCCCGAAGGTATGAATAGAATTAACAACAAAGAATACCGATACCTGAGCCCTGTTTATGTCATCGAGGATGGAACTAAAAGAATGCGAAACGTCACACTACACTCTGTGGCACTCACAAACACCCCTTTTTTAAAGGAGCTGCCAGTTATTCTAAACACGACATTTTTTAAAAACAACCATACATATAAAACACAAGAAGGAGTATCTATGGAAATCAAAAATCTATGTAAAATTTTATCTTGTTCAGAAGACGATATCTTAGACACGACAAAAGGTATCATGCATGCAAATACTGAACTGGTAAAACAAAATGAAGCTCTGAAATCACAAAATATAGAGCTTTTGAAGTTAAAAGAAAAACTAGAAAAAGACATCCTCAGTCAAAATGAATCTATCGCAGAAAATGCTGTCAATCTAGCCATCGCAAACGCCCAGCTCCGTGAGGATCAAAAAACATGGGCATTATCTCTTTACAAAAAAGATCGATCACTTTATGATGAATTTGTAAAGGAAAACTCTGTCGTCCGAGCTCCCCAAGGGGAAATGGAGCTTCCCACCAATAATCATGAAAACAAAAAGGTTGTATATAGTGAACTCATAAACAACCCCGTGTTATTATCAGAGTACATCGAAAAATTTCCCTCTGAGCTTGAGAAAATAAGAGAAAACTATTACGCAAATGGAGGTACATAATGCCTAATACTGTAGATAATTTTTATCCAAAACTATTCGGAGACAGAACGCACGACTCCATGATAAAGGCATTGCAAGAGACACAATATGTCCTAAACAGTATCACGGACTATACGCCTTTTACAAACGGAAAAAAAGCTGATGGTTACCATGGTCCAAAGCTAGGCTTGTTAGAAGCCCAAAAATTACCTATTGCAGACAAGGACTTTGCTCGTATTGAAAAATCGAGTATACATATTCCTTTTGACAAAGAGTTTGGAGTCTCATTCGTCATAAGTGACATCGAAGAATCTATGTCAAATGTAAATATACAGAAAGAATGTGCGACAAAAGCAAAAGATGCATTACTCGAACTGTATGACGATGAAATCATAAAAGAAATGATCTCAAAAAGTGAAAACAAAATCAAGCTCAGCACAGGAACAAAACTCCAAAAATCAGACTTTATGAAGGCGCGGAAAATCCTGAATGCTAAAAAAGCTCCCAGACGCGGGCGATATGCGGCACTTTGCGTAGAGCATGAATCACAACTTTATGACATTGAAGGCTTCATCTCACGTGATAAAATAAAAGATACAAACGCTGTCAAAGAAGGTGTTATCGGTAGGCTCATGGGCTTTGACATTATCCTTGTTCAGGACATGCCAAAAATTGCTGAAAATGGACTTATTAGTGATACGGAAGCACAAAACACAAAAGAGGTTTCTGTTTTTTATAGCACTCTTTCTATAGGTTTTGCTAGGCAAAAAGAGTTTGGTGTCAAAACGTCACCAGATGCAGGACTTCCTGGAGATAAAATGAACATATATTCTGTATTTGGACTCACAGCACAAGAACCAAATTTTGTCGTGACAATGAGGGATAATTGATAGTTGTCGCATGCGGAACGCACAAGTTCGTTCCCTACAGAAATAGGGACGGATTTAATACAGATTTAAGGAGATAAAAAAAATGCCAACAACAAAAATTGAATTACCCAATACCGTATCTGATTTTTCAGAAACTTTATCAAAGTTTTCAGCAGGTAAATTGTATGTAGCAGATGGTGGCTATTCCCAATTAGAAGCATCGACAAAATTTGCTACAAAAACAACCAAAGACGCCGAGCTAGAAAGTTTTGATGTCTTTAGTGACCTAGCAGAAAAGCCTGGTAAGTGCGAAAGCAATGTGGAGATGCTAAAAACTTGTAATTACCTAATGGAAGGTAAAAGGACAAATACAGTAGAATTGATATTAGTAGGAGTGAACAACCATCGAAAGGCGTGGCTTGAGCAGGAATTGAACAAAAAAAATCGTACCCTGATAATAGATAGTCAAGGGGGGGATGCTGTTTTAATTTTTAATGATCGTAGGTGGACTTGTGTATGGTCATATGAAATAGAAGGATTATTTCAAGCCACTTTAAAAACAGAATATGGTGGATCGAGTAGCGATGGCTTTATGATTTTTAAATATGATCTGGGGTCTTGATATGGAAACATTATATTTACTTTTTATGGTGATACTAATAGGTGTCCTTCTTTATTTTGGTCGAAAATATGTGAATCATGAAGAGCTTCTCCCGATAATATCAGACGTAGTAAGATTTATCTTACAAATAGAAAAAGAAAATAACAAGAGTTCAGGAATTGAAAAGAAGGTCATGGTAGAACAACTGATGGAGCAAGAGCTGGAATCAAGTGCAATAAACAAGATAACCCGGAGTCCTTTTAAGAGTATCGGTAGTTTTGTTCAGTATGTGTTTACAGTGTTTGCAGAACCTATCATCTTGTCAAAATTCAAAAAGCGATGACAGTCGATAGTTTGTATTACGTGATTGAGCGATGTTATTGATTAAATAGGAATTTCTATGCTAAAAGAAGCCAGCAAGATACTATTAAAACAGCTGAGTAGTATCCAGCAAATAAAGTATGTGGACATGTATTATTCTCAAGATGAGAGCAAAGTAAATATCATCAAATTTCCAGCCTTGCTCTTAAATGTGGTAAATGCTGAATATGAAGCTCAAAGTAAGTCATTAGATAAAAAGACCACAAATTTTGGTTTGCTTCTTTTAGTAAAGGAAATATGTAGTAATAAAGAAAAAGAATTTAAAACACTGGATCTTTTAGACATTATTTATTTCTATGTTAAGAGTCTAGAAGACTTTAAGATGAAAGGTTTTAGTTGCATCGAACGAAGCAGCAACTTAACTGTTTATTTTATTGAAGTAGTTCATGAAACTTTATTAGACAGTAAACAGATATTTTTTCCTTTTCGTCAAGAATCAGTAGCACCTCGCCTGGGTTTAAAACAAAATGGCAAAACGTAGTGGTATTTGTAGCGGCTATCTACGGTCTCCAGATATCGCATATAAGAACAGTGTCTCTACTATCGCCAAAACAGGAGGAGGTGCTATTGAGTTAGACATGGAGTATGCAGTCAAAGCACCTTTTCGTATAGCTTATGAGCTAATGTTTGACGTAGGGGTACGGAGCGAGTCTTTCCCTGAATGGAAATTTAAAAGAATAAAAGCTAAAAAAAAGAATAATTTATTTTTAGGAAAATATTTATTAAAACTACATGCTGATAAATACTATGAAATATGTTGCGGCATGATAGATATGGAGGAAAATAGAACAATGTACAAGCTATTAAAATTTCAACAATTGATGACGTTGCTGGTAGAACCGAGGACGTTTCTAGCTGATCACATTACAAAAAATTGGCTAGTGTCGAATAATAGTGATTCCAAAACGGCAAACTATAGTGTCGCTTATTTTATGAAAACGGATGAAAACGGATTGCTAGCAAATTGTGATTCTGCACATTTTGGGTTGATCTTGTATTCGGAGCTTCAAAAGCTACCAGGCTTTGGAAACCTAATATTTGAAGACTTTGAAACAGATGCAAAAAATCTGCAAACATGGATAACTCAAAACCCCATGGAAAGCTCTCAAATAATAATTGATTTGATAGAGAGTGGAGTCGTAAAAGAGTATCCTGGTGTACGAGAATTGATAGACATAAATGAGATATCATCACGTTTTCAAAATTTTAGTATTCCTGCGGAATATCAAAATCCTAATGCACAAAATTTGCTGGTAAGTTATGTACCAACAAATCTTTTGTGCCCTGATTATGAACAATATATACCCTTTGTCTGGACTAAAGAAAATTGGTTTAAACTATAGAGGAGGCATCAATGTTAAATTCAATTTTAAAAATTCAAAGAACGATTCCAAGTGGCGAGTTTGAAGGTTCTGCCACAATCATGTATGCCCAATCTTTTTCCACTCCTAGTGTAGGTAATATCACCGAAAGTGATTTAAATGTTCCGCTCCATGTAGAGCAAATAGACATCACAGCTAATTTTGAAGCAGGCGTGGTGACCAGCGGAACTGCCTATATCGCAGTAAAAGAAGGTGTGTCGGGGTCTCAAAACCCACCCACGAGTTTAGAAGGTTGGAGCATTGTAGGAAATGGAGCTGTCATCGGTAATGATGGCAAGGCAAACTTTATATCTATCCCTGTCACAGAAAACGGGGCAGGCTTTTCATTGTGTGCTTTTACATATAAAGGAGGCACTACTATTGTCCCATCTACACCCAAAAATGTTACGGGATAAAATAACAGGCTATTCGCAATGTCTATCTTGAAACTAGTCAGATATCCCAATGATACTTTAAATATTCCAGAGACTGCAGGTGCTCCACTTTTAGGTCCAGTCATCACGGGTTATGATTTATTGTCTCGTACAGTATCTGGAAAAAACTTTGGTGTTTTTCCTGGCATGGCACTAGTCTTTGATAGGCTGTTAAATGATTATGTACCCGTGGATGTGTTATCATGGAGCGATAGTGCCGTTGTGTTGGGTCCTCTTTGGGATACAAAAGATGGTGACAGTGCCGTGATGATCATGACATCATTTGGTGTGCGTAGCTATGGCTATAATATATATTACAGTGCTCCTCTGAATGGTTGGTGTAGAGTGACAGTGGACATAAACGGAGACATTAGACAGTATGAGCTTTTGCAGAGTCAGTATAGCTCGATCCTGCTTTCTAATGGTGATATAAGATTTGATGAAATTTTTGTTTCGCAAAGTAAAATGATAGGTATAGAATTTGGGGTAGGCTTTAATTTAAATACAATTGGTAATAATTTTTTGAATAGAGGCTACCGAATGATGCAGCCACTGCTTTTACCCAATTGTGTGACTCAGATCAATGATTACGTTTGTCAAAATAATGTTTCATTTAACAATGCTCTAAAACTACCAGATAATCTAACAACTATTGGTACTTACTTTTTAGAAAATTGCTTATTGTTTAACCAACCACTAGATATCCCTCAAACAGTTACTAATCTGGGAAGTTATTTTATGTCTTTTTGTGGTACATTCAATCAAGCGTTAGTTTTTAATAATGTGGTCACAGTGAATACTTATTTTATGAATAATTGCTATTCATTTAATAAACCTTTAATATTTGAAAAACCAATACGTGTTGGAAATTATTTTATGAATAATTGCTATTCATTCAATCAAGCATTTAAAATGAATATCGCTCCAACATCTTCTATTATTGTACCTACTTCACATAATTTCATGAACAATGTCCTCTTGCAAAAAATCGAAGTGTCCCTAGCAATTGGTAGCACAATAACGATACAGGGTCCGTTTCTTCACAAGGTGAATTCGCTGGAGTATATAGTCTGGAATGCTTCTTTAAGTCATTTTAGTGCTAATAACATGTGTTTTTTAACAGTGGAAAATATGCATTCACGCAGTTATATGAATGGAATTAAAGTCTATGGAAAAAATCGAAGCGAACTAATAGCAAGATTTCCGAGAGCAATAATGCAGGGTATTAGTCCTAATGCCTATCGAGGTGATCTGATAAATGGTGGTAGTGATGTTCCGCCTGGTTGAGGGTGGTGATTTGTCGGATGTGGAACGCACTTGTGCGTTCCCTACGGATGGGATATTTTTTGGAGGAATATAAATGAGTTCGCAAGAAATGAGAGAAAGTTTTTTAGAGTACCAGAAGTCAGGTACTCCCTGGTCACACTATGAAGCATTAAAAGCGGTTCAAGTGGACGTAGGTGAGTCAGAAACGCAGCAGTATATATTAATATCAGATATAAACGATCATAGCATATCAAATGTATATCGCTATGAGTTTTGTGAAGATGGTAGTTTATCATTGTATTTGTTAGAAGGTGAAGAATATGAAAAGGCTATGGCGCTGTTGTAGGGTCTTGTTCAATAAACAGGAGGATTTATGAAACCAATTTATACAAATATTAGAGTTTTGGCACAGGTCAAAAGTTTATTAAACGATGCAGGTCTAGGTAAATTGCTGACAGAACCTGCCAATTTCCAAATAAGCATCTGGGGTTTTTTGAGTAAACTCCTTGACGAAAATCTATTAATAGATTTTATGCAGATAATAACGAGAGACAAGGAAACCGATTGGTCTGAAGTTGACCTCGCAGAAATCAAGGAGTACTTTATTTCTTTTTTCGGATATTTTCCAGAACTATTACCAGAATGGCTAAGATGTCATCTGCAAAAAACATTTATACAACGCTACCAATCATCGATCAAAAAATAGACAATGGTAATGTGTTTTTGGATTATATTTATACACTCAAACAATCAAATTTATGGATCGATGATCTAGAGCTTGATGAGGGCTATTATCTTTTATATCAATATGGAAAAGAAAACAAAAAAAGAGAAATTTAATATGGATAAGATACTACTTAAAATAATAGAAGGGGTCTCAGATGACATGAAAGAGATTAAACAAGAAATTAAAAATATGCACAATGAGCAAAAGGACATTAGCTATAAATGCGAGATAAAATGTGTAAACAAATATGTACAGATAGCCGATTTTGGCAATTATTTCAAAGAAAATTACAAAAAATATTCAAATGAGAAATTTAATAACGCCAATAATAAAATGACCCTTATAAAAAATCTAGTTCAAATCCTGACAACAATAGCCCCCTACTTGATTATGTTGATGGGATTTTATACAATATCACAAAAAATGTAAAGGTTTAAAAAAAATGAAAAATTTTAATTTTACCAAAAATAAGTCTGTTTACCAAACCTCTATTTATAACCTTCTAAAAAATAAGACACCTATCACTGTTTCTAGCGATACTTGTGGTACTTTTCATAACCCGATATGGTCTACTGTTAAAAGAAAAGAGCAGCTCGGAATAGAAGACACCAATTTAATTTTTAAAGGAGATAGCTTCCCTCTCGATGCAAAAATAGGTCAGGTTTTTTTAAAAGATGGAATAATGTATGAGTTTGACGGAGAAACAATCAATGATGCTGACATTTTGGCAAAAGAAGGAGGTGATTATGAGGAATAAAAACCAGCTATCGCCCCCGTCAGCTTCGCAACCATCTGTCACCACCCCTGTCGAAGAATTTCTTCACAACAGTTTAATTAATAAAAAAGATGAGATAATAAAAGCGATGAAACAAACACGAGAAAATATACTAGAATTAAAAAAAATGCTTCTAAAACAAGAAGGGGCTTTAATCACTTTGGAGACATTGATAAACGATTTAGCCTCGCTAACAAAAGGAGATGACCAATGAGTACACCAAACGGATGGCGTCAGATTTCAGGAGTAAAAGCTTTTGCCTTTGATGGGATATTGCTTTCTGATTTACCTGATATTACTAATGACAAAATAACCAGCCTAGACGCAAACAAGCTGACAGGGACAGTGAACAATGATAGATTAAGCAATGTACCCGTAAATAAAATCACAGGTCTCGGTTCTCTAGCTACAAAAAGTAATATTACAAATGAGGATATAGCATCAAATGCAGCTATTAATGTTTCCAAAGTTTCAGGTCTCGGTTCTCTAGCTACAGTCAATCGCATTACAGATGCCCACATCGATAATGGGTCTTTGTCTCAAGCCAAAATCAATGGTTTATCAACAACCCTAGAAACAAAAACAAATGCAGGCGAATTGCGTTTAACCAACCTGACGACATTTCCTTCCAATCCAGTAGTCGGGCAGTTTGCAAATGTAAACAACATCATCTATCTTTATGTAGGTGTCTGAGAAATATAATAGGACGTTAATATGAACTCTGGCACTCCCATCATCCCTTCTGGCTGGGTGCAAATATCCTCTGTATTGCCTTTTGCATTTTATGGACTTAGCATAGATGATGTACCAGAGCTAGATATAAATAAAATACCTGAACTAGCAAACATACTCCTCAGTCAAAATGAAGCTATCGAGTACATGGAGCGTGAAATAATAGAATTGCAAAGCAAACTAGAGAGGGTGGGAGCATTTGTCGGGTTCAGATTTTAATCGTGTAATGGGGGATGTTGATAGTTGATAGATTGTGCGGTGGTGGAGGTTTTGAACAATAAACAGGAGGATAAGATGTATATACAAAATTGGAACTACAAAAATTTTAGAAAAGAAAAAGCCCAATGTAGCTGTGGTTGTGGCTGCGACCTTGTTTCAAAGTCATTTATGGATAAAGTTCAAAAAGCACGTGATATAGCAAACCGCCCTTTTTATGAAACTAGTGTCTGTCGCTGTGAAAGAGAAAATATTCGTGTTAATGGTTCCTTAAACTCAGACCACATAACTAGCATAGAAAAAAAGATATATTGCTGCGCCATGGACATTTCGTACACAGATTCTATCGAACTGTATGAGATTATCAAAGCGTGCATGGAAGCAAGATTACCACAAATAATAGTTTATGCCTCAAAAAAAATATTGCATGTAGGAGAATCTATATTGCGACCACGTAAGATATTTTTAGTAGAAAAATAGGCGGTAAAAATGGAAGATATCCTACTTTCAATCGGAATATCAACAAAAGAAATAGAGGCAAGCCTTCACTTTATTAAAGATATCTTAGTAGAAGTAGTTAAACAAGCGAACGAACCTATAAATTTTATAACAGAAACTACAGAAGCTGAGCTGGCTATAAATAATTTTGATAATGAAATAAATAAAATCTATGAAAAAGCAGAAAAGCCCATAGAATTTTCTGTAGACGTGCAGTCTGCGATCTCTAGTTTAGGACAATTCGGGTTGGCTTTAAACGCAGTTCAAAGTATTTTTAATGGAATGACTAGAAGTTTTGCAAGCTTTGTTAACGCTTCAAATGATCAGGAAAAACACAGTAACACACTAGTCTCAGCACTACGCACCCTAGGACAAGCCACACAAGAAAATATAAAAGGTTATCATGATTTTGCCAGTGCTATCCAGAATGTTACCACAATAGGAGACGAGCAAGTTTTGAAGCTACTAGCTCAATCTGTCACAATGGGTATAGTAGAAGACAAAAGACAAGAAGCTACCAAAGGAGCGATAGGACTCGCAAAGGCATTCGAGGCGGCAGGTCTATCACAAGAAACAGCTATGAAAGGCGTTGCTTTAGCATATCAAGGCAATTTTACACAGTTGCAAAGATACATCCCCGCCTTGCGGGATGCGATAGATGAAACGGAAAAAATGGCTATACTACAACAAGCAATGGCAAATGGTTTTCAAATGGCACAAGATGAGACAACTACAGCTATGGGAACAATGCAACAGTTTGACAATGTAGTTGGCGACCTAAAAGAGCATATCGGGGACTTGGTAAAGTCCGTTCATGTTCTATTTGTAGAAGCACTGCTCCCCGTCACAGAATTTCTCAATAAAAACGCTACCTTGATGAAATCTGTCGTAGGTGTAGTAGGCGGTCTCACCATCTCTATCGCTGTCCTAAAGGCTGGTTTGCTCGCAAAAATGACAGTCATGTCAGCTATGCTACCTATCATGGCTGCCTACAAAACAGCTATCATCGGTGTCACAGGTGCCAAAAAAATATGGATTGCCATTCAATCAGCTCTCAACGTGGCACTATCAGCAAATCCCATCGGTGTCATCATCATGGCAGTCGCTGCACTAGGTGCCGCCATCGGAGCGATCATAAAGCATTTTAAAAACAAAAAAAAGGCACTCGAAGAAACGACAGAATCTATGACAGACTATAACGATGCAATAGAACAAGCCACCAAAAAAGGAAAAGAGTATTTTGTGTCTGAAATCGAGCTTTTAAACCTCAAAAGACAAAATAACATCGAAGTGACGGAATCATTGCGAAAAATGCATCATGATTTTACACAATATCTGTATGGACTGTATGGTGAAGACAGTATAGCATATCAGCAAGCACTGCGAGATAAATTAGCCTTTGAAAAAGAAATATCAGATCAGTCTTTGCAAAATCAAAAAGACATCATAAAGGCAAAACTAGATTTTGAACACCAAATAGCTATGCGAGATGATCCGCTCCGTGCTAAATACGCCCAACAAATCAGAGACACCAACTCTTTTTATGATGAGAGAAAAGAACTTTTAATACAAGCAGGCTTTACTGAAAAACAAATCAAAGAACAACAAATGCTAGCCCTAAAAGATCTTGAAAATGAATATTTGCTTGAGATAGACAATATGAATAAAGTGGCTATTGCTAATCGTCAAAAAGCAAAAGAAGATTTCGAGCAAGCTGTTGCAACATTAAAAAATCCTGAAAAAGCAAAATTTGATCAACAAATCAAAGACACCAGAGCTTTTTATGAATCGAGAAAGGACTTATTAATAGAAGCTGGGCTATCCGCCATCGAATACGAAAACCAGCTCAACAATGCTATCCAAAGCATCGAAAACACATACATGGAAAGTAGAATCCAAAATCTAAAGCTAGCAAATGACGAGATAGTAGCTGCTAGACAAAAACGTGTGGATGAAGAAAAAAACATTGAACGAGCTATGTGGGAATTTGAGCAGGAATCCCTAATGCTTGATGATCCATTCCATGCTAGATTAAATCACCAAATCAGGTTATTAGAGTCGTTTTATGAAAGCAGGAAATCTTTACTTTTAAGAGCAGGCTACACAGAAGAAGACATTAATTCTCAAATAGCAAAATCGATATTAGATCTAGAAGAACAAAACATGAAACAACGTCTACAGTCATATTCAGCAGGGCTCGCACAAATGGCTGATAATTTGAAGAATTTTGGCACCATAGGTTTTAAAGCGAGTCAGCTTTTACAAATAGCTCAGGTGATGATAGACACTCCAGTGGCTGCAATGGCAGCCTATAAATCTCTGGTAGGAATACCTGTGATAGGTCCCGCTTTAGCCACAGTTGCTTTTGGTGCGACAGTAGCTGTGGGAGCAAAGCAGGTTTCTGAAATAAAGAAACAACAGCCCCCACAGTTTAAACAAGGCGGTTTTCTTCAGGGGCCATCCCATAATAAAGGTGGCATTTTCATCGAAGCAGAGGGTGAAGAATATATCACGAATAAAAAGAGGGTAAAGGAATTAGGCGTTGACTTTTTTGATTTTTTAAACTTTGCACCCATCGAGAAAATAAAATCAGTTTTTGGCAAAATAGTAATCCCCCCAGTGTTTAACACTCCGATTCCTTCTCCAGTAATGGCATTGGGAGGTAGTGTTTCGACACCAATGATTGCAAATAATTCATTTGATTTCCTCACAATAAAGGATGCATTGGTGCAGGAGATCCGTAATTTAAAATCAAGTTTTGATAATAAAGAATTGGTAGTAAATAATTTTATATCCGCAAACGAAGTTCTAAAAAAAGCAGATAAAACTTTAGTGAATGTTTTAAATGAAGAAGGGAAAATATTACGCAATGTTTTTTAGTTTTCTTTAGGACAGATAATTAGGAGGATTTTCAACTATGAGTAATTTAAGTGGTGGTTTTACCCAGAAGATGAATTTGTACAAACCTACACCGGGAGAATCTGGTATAGCAGCTGAACTGAATAACAATTGGGACAAGATAGCGGGACACGCACATTCTGAGTATGCGTTAAAAACAGAAATATTGAATGTAAACCATACACACCCCGAGTATGCTAGCAATGCATCACTAACAGAGCTAACAAATAGTGCATCTTTGATGAACACAAAAATCACAGCCATTGAAAACACGTTGGGGTTGTTGTTACCAAACCTTGGCACAGTCGAATTATCTGCAAACTTTACAAATCAACCAAATGGTTTTCGTATTCATTGTAGCTCGACACCTTCTGTTTATATCAGCTATTGGAATATCAAAATCCGCCTGAGTTCTGGCGGAGCTATAGTTTACAATGAAAGTCATAGTAGCAGTAGCATTTTTGTTTCACATCATGAAATGCCTGGTGTTTTAAATAGCCAAGTGCTGTACATCGAAATAATACTACATGTAGGGCATTCGACAAAGAGTGTCACACGTACTCATAACTATACAAAGATGCTTTGGGAACACGAAGCACAGATAAAAAAAATAGAAGATGATATCAATAATCTATTAAGTGCTGGAGACTTGGTCAAAGCTATGGTACAAGATGCAGAGTTTATAAATATACTTTCAAATAGTCTACAACATTCTAACAGTTTAGCACAAAAAGTAGCGGAACTATCAAAATAAAGAATTATAATGTTTAGAGTTGAATTTGTACATAGCCTAGAAGATTCGCATTCTTTTAGTCTTTGTGATGGTCTCGATGATATTCGATTTTCAGCAGAAAAGCTATATGGTTCAGATTATTATTCCCAAGAACCTCGCCGCCTTGAATTTTCCTTGTTTATCAATTCATGGTTAAATGAACATTTTATGTCAGGAAATTATGAAATGGAACGTATGATTTCAGAGTTTCGCTGTTTGTTTTATGATGGGGAATATCTTTTGTTTTCAGGGGTATTAGATATGAACCATTTAATTTATGACGAGCGTGGAGAAAGACTATCTTTTGTAGCTTATGATAATTTAAAGCTGCTTTCTATATATGGTGATTTAGTTCTAGAGAGGCTTCACAATGGGCATCTTCAAGACAATAGAGGCTGGGGTAGCTCTACGTTCTTGTATTGGTATATTGACCTTATAAATCAAAGGCTACAACTTCAAAAATTTAACACATTAGAATATTGCACTACAGAGCAAGAAATAATTCACGCTGATGTACAGACTGAAGAACTAGAAATATATAGAATAAATCGTAGTGAGATAGATAATCGGATATTACCTGCACCATATCATGAAGATAATTTTTGGAAGCAAAGCTATCGACACGAAAGATTTGCCAGTTGTAGAAGACTCGCATTTTCGGAGAATGGCGGCTATGTATCTTTGCGGATAACCGTTGGAGTTTATTACCAGATAGCGAATCTAGATGATGTCAATTTTGGCAAATGGAAAGCCACTGTTTGGTCCAAACGTATTCTTTTTATGAACAAGATATGCGTTCATGAAGATAAAGATACAGTCACGGAATCAGAAATATATAATAAATCAGATGACGTAAAAGATGAATTTAACGAGCTTTTAGGTTATGACCATCTCGCTCCTCCCAACGTTTCACATATAATGACTTCTGAAAATGACTTGTATCGTTGTCAAACTATTAGAGTGTTTGGGCTTGATTATATCATAGTAAATTTTAGTGGAAATAGTACCCCCTCATTTATTCAACCTGACTGGATGCGTTTTTATTCTGGGAGTGATTTTTTTTTCACAACTGATAGTCCTTTAGAACTTTTTAAGGTGGTCAAGGCTACGCTTTTGTTACATAATTTGACGATTACTTGTGACCATCTAGGGGTACTTTATTTAAAGAATAAAAATGATTTTTCCTATAGTGAAGTAATTAGTATAAATTTAGATGATGTAATAGAAGCTAAAATACAAAGAAGAAATAGAGATCAGCTCGAAGTTTCTATTTTAGATGTCATGGCTGGCGAAACGAGGGTACTAGAAAAAGTATTGATTGAGCATTATAAAAAATATTTATCTAGCTTATGGATCTTGAATTTGACATTGATAGAAACAACAGAAAATAGGCGGCTTAAACTCTTTGATAATATAGAATTTAATGGATCTATTTATAAGATAGCTAGTATACGAGCCGATCTGCTAAACCAGATTATAGAAATAGAAGCATGGAAACAATATAAAGAAGGAGAAATATAATGACAGGATTTCAATTTTGGGCGGTAAATAGTGCAGGGGTGAAATTGCCATCACCTGTTTATGAAGGCAGTGTGAAGTGTGAGCCTTTTATTTTATACAAAATAAACACAACTAATGCGTTTGATCCTAGTATATCATTAAAAAGAGGACGTTATTATGAGGATAAAATCACAGTAGAAACAGTATTGAGTACAAAAGAGTACGAAGCCCTGTGTTTATTTATCAGGAGTGCTGTCATGCTACGCATAGAGTTTAGCATCAATGGTGTCAAAGAACAATATCCTATAGAGTTAGAAAAATTAGCCTCTTTGACGGAAGTAGGGCGTTTTCATAAAGACAAGTATGTTTTTGCGTTTAAAAGTGTTTATACTAGTAACCATTATATCGATTTTGAGGTTGCTAATGGCTACGGCAGCAGCTATGGAGATTTTTATGGATATGCTTAGGGAAAATAGCTGTATGGAATATATCACTGAAAAAGACTTTTTAAATAGGTACCCTGTTTATAAAAATAATGAATTAAAAGCTGAAATAGTTGTGGCTATCCATGATGCAAAAAGTTTGGTAGATAGCTATATACAACACAAATTTAGGATACAAACCCCCATACCGAATATTTTAAAAAGAGTATGTGCAGACTTGACATGTTATTATTTACAAATACGTAACTTACAAGCCACAGAAGAAGACAACGTAAATCTCCTATATAAACAATCAATTTCGATATTAAAACAAATACAAAGCGGGGAACTTTGTATAAGCTTTGAAGATATTTCAGAAAGGGAAGTCGTTTTTGTGAGTAGTGCTGGTGATTTTGAGTATAGAGCTTTTAAGGGGGAGAAAAAATGACACCTAACATATTTGACTTGTATAAATCTATTGCCATCAGGATAGTAAATTCTGTAAAGAAAAACTTTATAGAAGGCGGTCGCCCAGAAAAATGGAAACCCTCCAAAAGAGCAATGCAAATGATAAAAGGTAAAACAGGTAAAACTCTAGTAGATAAAGGAATCCTGCGAAACTCTATAAAATACAATATCACTAACAAGACGATAAAAATAGGGACAAATGTGTTTTATGCAAGGATACACAACGAAGGCGGTAAGCATACTTTTACTCAAAATGTTCGCAGCCACCTACGAACCATCACAAAGGCATGGGGAAAATCAATTTCACCTAAAAAAATAGATGTTCGTAGCCACCAGCGAACCCTGACTGTGGACATGCCCCAAAGACGTTTTCTATTGATCCAAGATGATGATAAGGCTTTTATTAAAAAGAAAATGATCGAGTATACAAAAAGATTTTTTGGAGGTATAAACCATGAATAAAGAATTAAAACTTTATCATAAACACGATGAATATTACAATATGATAGAGCTGTCACCTTCTGCGGTGAGGATGAGTATCGCCAATACGAGGCAATTCAAACAAAAATTGAATCTTTACTACACGATACTTCGTGATGAACATTTTTTATCTAAAAAACATGATAGAGAGTCTATTTTTGCCAAAGCAGAATGGTCCATCGAACCCTGCGAAAATAAAAAGGTCAATGACTTTGTCTATGAACATTTATGGCGTGTTTTGACAGTAAATAAACTTCAAAGTCTGCACGAGGCACTGTTTTGTGGTTTCAGTATCGCAGAGATTTTATGGGAAGGGAATATTCCCGCAGAGGTGAAAATGTTGCCACAACAGGCTTTCAATTTTCAAGAGGGCAAGTTGTTTATTTATGATGAAGAAAATGATAAATACTATGATATTCCCGCAAACAAGACGATACAGGTTTTCGCTCCTATCAGGATAAACAATTTACCTGTTGGACTGTCTGAAATATTAGCCCCCACAGTAGCTTTGAAGTATGCATCCTTATTTAAAAACTGGGCACATTTCAATGAGTTTGTAGCTATGCCTATGTTGATGGGATTTTATCAAAATGAATCTCAGAAAACGGGCTTGATAAAAGGCTTGAACAATCTGGGAAAATCTAGTATCGGAGTAATGCCTGACGGCACAAGGATAGAATTTATAGACCCTAAAAATGTGTCCCCCGAAACCTTTGTAAATGCTATAGAAAAATGCGAAAATGCTATCTCGAAACTGATAGTAGGGCAGACTCTCACCACGCAAAGCGCAGGAACAGGCTCGTATGCTCAAACAAAGATTCATGGAGACGTACGGCAAGACTTTTTCGAGAATAGTATCAATTTAGTTTGTGAGGCTATAAATAAATACCTCGTCAAACCTATGGTTGATTTTAATTTTGGACGTGATCATAGCAAAGGCTTTAATCATTTTTATCCTGAGTTTCGTCTCATAAACCCCATGTGCATTGAACAAAAAATAGAGAAAGACCAAAAAATGTATGGCATGGGAATACGATTTACAAAAAAATACATCAAAGAACAATATGGGCTTGAAGAAGATGACTTTACTCTGCACAATGATAATGAGCGAGCTTATCCATTTGTAGCAAATAGAAATTCCCCTTTTGTATAGCTTCCTCCCACATTCACGGGGGGAAAGTATGGGGGGGGAAGCTATACAAATTATCCAAAAGAAAACAAGGTCGTCATCGAACCAAATCACAAGCGTTTTTGGATAAAGAAGTCGACAAAATAGTATCGGCAAATCCGAAAATATATGAAACTTTGTATGAACACATAGAAAAACAAGGTGCTGACATACCGAAACTATCTATAGAAGATTTACCTCGCAATGCAGATTTAGAAATTTTATTAACAAAGATATTAACCTATTCATATTATTTGGGAAAGCGTAGTGTCGTCAAGAAAAAGCAAAAGAAAAAAAACACCCAGCATCCATTATCACAAGAGCCTCCAGTTCCCACTGCTGATGATATGGTGAAATTTTTATTTGACCTGCCATATGACGAGGCATACAAACTATTCAACAGCTGGAGTTCTATTCATCGTAACGAATATTATCGAGACTTGTCTCAAAATGCAGGTCGGGCTTTTACAATTTCATGGATAAACAACACGCATACTCTTGCTGACATCAAAAATGAATTTTCAAGACAGATGGGTGATGTCTTTGATCCACAAAAGCTGTCCAATGTGATTCAAGAAGTGTGTAGGCAACGTGGCGAGAATCCTCTAGAAAATTGGCACCTTGACACAGTGATAAGAACTAATACTCAAACAGCATACCAGGCTGGCTGGCTCGCTGAATTAAAAGAAGGAGACGATGAATACTGGGAATATACTTCTGTCATCGATGGTCGTGAATCTGAGCTCTGTGAGTATCTCAATGGAAAAATATTTCCTAAAGATGATCCTTTCTGGAATGAATATTTTCCACCCAATCATTTTAATTGCCGCTCTACAGTGATTTCTTTGTCCAGTGCAGAAGTATCAGAGCGTGGACTAAAAATCGATGATGGAGCAGAATGTCTAAAAAAATCTGGATTGAAACCTTCAAAAAGAGTGCCAGGTAATGGGTTCAATTATTCCCCGCAGAATTCACTTGACAAATTTCTTGAAGCAAATATATTGGCGTCAGGTGTTGAACCTCCAAAGATTTCAACACCAGTTTTTAAGAGTATAAAAGAAGTTAAAGATTATTTAGAAGCGAATGTCAGCGATATTCATTTTAATATTTCTAAAAAGAATATGCAAGACATCGCTGATTTAGTGCCAAAATTGGTGGAATTGAGGAAGGAGTATCCAAGCACTGTATTTGATTTCAGTGGGATTGATTTAAAGGTGGTTAAAGACATGATACCAGAATTGATAAGATTGCAGAAAGAGTATGCTACAAAAGATTTAGTTTATGTAGGGGTTAATAATAAGAAAAATTTCCCTACTAAACAAACGGGTTGCGATTTTATCATGTCCAGTTCTCCAGGTTATGCTTTTAAATATAATAATAGTAAATATGCTTTATATTTAAATAAAACACAACATAGTAATAAAGATGAACTGACAAAAGCTATAGAAACACAACAAAAGCATTTACAATGGAGAAATCTACCAAAATTTAATGGAAGCAATCAAGCAATAAATAATTGGGCAGGTGACACCGCAAATGCAAATTATATTTTATATCACGAATTTGGTCACATTATTGATTATTTATACAATATTAGAAACAATCCTGATATCATAAACTTATTTCTCAAACAAAGGACAAGCATTATCACAAATGGGTATAAAACAGCGCAGCCAATTAGTTCATATAGCAATACAAGCATTAGCGATTTCATAGCAGAGGCTTTTGCTGATACTCAGGTAAGTAAAAATCCCAACCAAATGTCTATTGAAACTTTGAAAATTATAAATAAACTTGCAGGTATTTAATATGAAGGATAAAACAATTTTTGAATTTCCTACGAATACGATGACTGGTTGCCCCTCAAAAGAAAATGTGCAATTAGTTTGTGACTACTGCCTGCATTTAATTAGAAGTAAGGAGGACTTTTTAAGCGATGCCTATGTATTGTCATGTTCTGCTTTCCCTGACAAAATACCTGACGTATTTTATTTTGACGGCAAAAAACATGACCGACCATGTCCAGATTTTGGACAGAAAAACGACATTATATTTGAATTAAACCATGAACGATTAGCATGGGATTTAGAATGTATTAAAAATTTTGATGAACAAATCAAAAAAGAGTATCCATACATACTAAAAAATGAAAAAAAATGGATTAAAACAAAGCAAGGAAAAGAATATTTAGAATTAGTAGAAATAAATCAAAAATGGTTGGAAACAGAAGATGGTAAAGAATATTTAGCAACAAGATTAATAGAATTAGAAAAACATTATAAAAAATAAATGACCCAAGAATTTAGTAAAGAATCAGTTGAAATGTTTGATTTATTTATGAAGTATGTAAAATGAAAGGAGCAAAAATATGACAGAATTAGGACCAACAAGAAAAACATTAGGAAAAACATGTGAATATTGTAAACATAGTAAGACAATTTATATTGGTGAAGAAGGGGAATGCACCCAAAATGACGAATGGGCTTACTATTTTCTAGCATGCGATGCTTTCCCAGAAACCGAATTAGAAAAACTTAGATTAACATGGGAAGATATTGAAGATAAAATTGGTGGTAAAAAACACAAAACACCTCGCCCTGATTTAGGTCAAGTCAATGACTGGGTATTTGAACTAAATGAGGAGTTAGTTGCTGAACATTTAGAATGCATAAAGGAAACGGAAAAAAAATATAAAGTGAATTTATAACAGAAGCATTTGCAGATGTTATGGTAAGTAAAAATGCAAAGCCTACTTCACTTGAAGTAATGAAAATAATTAACTCTAAAATATAAAGGAGATAAATAATATGCTTAGCGATCTTGGTGCTGTTCCTATTTACCATCCAGATGAAAATTATACTCATGTATGTGAAAATTGCGTTCATTTTAAAATGAAATCCATCGACAGAACTGATGATGGGTCTACATGTAAAAGAAATGAAAACGGCGAAATTATAGAAATTTATGATATAAAAGGTAATCCGTATAGTGTTGTGGATGTTAATTTAGATTATCATTTTAGCATTCTTTATTGTGATGCCTTCCCCGATGGTATACCAGAAGATTTATATTTTGAAAGTCACAAAAAACCACGCCCCGATTTAGGACAAAAAAATGAAGTGGTATTTGAGCCTAAGACAGATTAATAAAAGCCCCAATCGGGGCTTTTTTTATATTACTTTTTTCTCAATTGCTAAGTTTGTCTATAGCTTCATCGAGTTGCTCACCTGAGATGTTTATGTATTCCATAGTGGTTTTTAAGTCTCCGTGTCCCATCATTTGTTGAATAACAAGCGGATTTATGTTTTTTCTGGCACAGAGTGTCCCGAATGAATGCCTTGCACAATGTCCTGTGATATGTCGTGTGATACCTATTTGTTTTATAATTTCTTTTACTTTTCTATTCCAACACTCGTAATTTGGAATGTTAAAGACCTTGTCTTTGTATTTTAGCCTTTGCTTTTCTATGATTTCGAGAGCTGTTTTGTGAAGTTTCAATGCGATGACATTACCTGTTTTTTGTTGCTTGATGTAAATCCTATTGTCTATGATGTCGCTGAATTTTA
>WRLO01000027.1 GCA_009777575.1 Candidatus Cloacimonadota bacterium | reverse complement strand
CCTCACGCGCAAGAGCATTAACGAGCCAAGGCTGCCCATCCGTGTATTTCATCACAAGGTCAAAACATTCTTCGGCAAATTTTTGTCCTGTTTCGGTAGTATGTTGATTATAAAGCTCTATCACTTCGTCTTTGGAAAAATTTCCCAGTCTAAGTGATTCGGTTTTTATGTTAAAGGCACTACCACCAGTGATGATTTCTTGATTGCTGGTATGGATGCGATAGTCTTTTATATCTCGCACACCGCAAAGGATAATAGTAGACGGGAAATTATCGGGTCTTTTGTCATAACCAGCACGCAGTTGTCGCAAAACAGAAAGCAGCGTATCACCTATCAGAGAGTCTATTTCATCGATAAACATAACTATAGGCTTTTTGATAAGAAGGGATAAATACTCAAGCATATTATTTAAACTGTTTTCAGAAGCTAAATCTTTATAATAAGCTATAGCTTCATGGAAAGGAAAATCATCTTTTAGTGCCCGAAATCTACTCAATATCTCCTGCACAAATTCATCTGTCGCTTTCTTTACATTGTGTCGCCAGGCTTGTCCGACTTCAAAATTTACATAAATTGCAAAATATTGACCTTCATTGTTTAAATAGTCTCTTAATGCTAATAGACAGCTTGTTTTGCCGGTCTGCCTTGGCGCATGAAGGATGAAATATTTTTCTTCTTGTATTAAACCTAAAATCTCTTCTAAATCCCAGCGAGATAATGGGTCTATTTTGTAGGCACTAGGTCGGTTGACGGGACCAGCAGTATTAAAATGTTTCATGGAAAACTCCTTACAAATTACAAATTACAATTTACAAATTACAATTCACAAATTACAAATTACAATTCACAAATTATAAATAACAAATTTATTTTTGTTGTGTTTTTTGTCAAGTGAATTATATTTTTTCCACTTAACAAAGACGGGAGGTAGGATTTCAAAAAATTTATTTGACAGAATTGGTTCTTTTAAAATAATGGTAAAAAATAAGGGAATATTTTACAAGTGGAAAAATTGTATCAAAAAAAATATGAATTTTTGAAACTTTTTCTAAATTTTCTAAAGATTTTGACGATAAGAAAAATGGGAAATAATGTTTTTAGATGGATAGGATTGTTGAAAAGATATGAAAATCATTGATTTTCGAGGTTTTTTTTGCCTTTTATTTTATCCTTTTTAAAAGTTTGGCATTGTTTTTGCTTATATAGTTAAAGTTTTGGAAAGAAATTCCGATTGTAATAAAAATAATCGGTTTTTCGTAAAAATGTCGCATAGTGTGAAAATTGTGATGAGGTTAATTTGGGGATTTTGTCTCAAAAAAAGGAACCCTTTGATGCTACGCAAAATTAAGAATTAAGAATTAGAAAAAGCAATTCAAGTTTCCTTTAAAATATTCGGAATGGTATGACAATTTATTCTCACAGCTTCTATTTCATTGTAACTATTCCCTACTAGATTCGTTACAAAAAAAATAGCTGAATCCCTTTGATAGAAAGGAAATGACTGCAAAGAGAGAGAATGGAGAATGGAGAATGGAGAATGGAAAATACCGTCATTGCGAGGTCACTTCGGTTCGTCATTGCGAGGTTCCTTCTTGCTATACTCACGAAGCAATCAACTCACGAAGCAATCTCCGTGTCACTATCCCCTTGTCACCTTGACCCCACCAAAATTTCTCCAAAAAAAACAGCGGAGCGGATTGTCACCTCCATCCCCTCCCTTTAGATAAATAAAAAAAAAAAAAGATAGAAGGAGGAAACTATGAATAAAAAAATAGTTTTTCTTTTCGGGATTTTAATCCTATACTGTGCAAGTATGTTTGCACAAATCAATCATCTGACGGCGCTATGGCTTATATCACCAGTGCCAGATGGTCTTAGTACTACCACTACAGTTACACCAAAACTGGAGTGGCAAAGAATGGTCGCAATTCCTGGTGGTTATGATCCAGACAATTATGGTGCTGGAACATCGATGCATTTTGATATATACATCAGTACCACTACGAGTTTTGAGGGCATTGAGCCTTATCGGACAAATCTCATCACAGATAAAGATGATCAGTTTTATCAGCTCAATCTTAACCAAGCCCTCGACTATGACACTACCTATTTTTGGTATATGCGTCAATACAACACAAATGTTGAGCAGACACCTTCCGAAATAGGCTCTTTTAGAACGCCGCCACATTCGGTCATGCCTGTCTTGACTTGGAATGAGTTTGGGGGACCTGATCCATCACCGCCTATTAGCGAATTTTGGCGGTATCGGATTAGAATTTCAGAAAATCCGAATTTTCCAGCAACTGAGACTTATTTTCAAATAACTGACGATGATGAATATGATGAAGTAAATCTCGGCACAAATTCAAATCCTAATGTTATGATTATGCCCTTTACAGGTATGAGACTTGACCCTACTATCGATTCAAATACTCTGGGAACTATTTTGAAATACAATACTACCTATTATTGGCAGGTTCAAAGAGCGACTGGAATAGTTTCCGGAAACCAAGTCTTTAATAATGACTGGCAACAAGGCGGCTCTTTCACCACAAAACCTCTGAATGTGATTTCAGAAATTTGGGAGCAGACTACTTCGCTACCTTTTGGTGATCCTGTATGGAACATTCTTCAAATGTATTATCCATTAGTTAATAATGGTCGAATCCGTTATACAGCAATTACAGATGAGTTTGAAGAAATCCCAGCCAATACAAAAACAACAGCCTGGTTTAAAATTGACAACCCAATATCTGAGCCTGAGAGAGATGTAGAATATTTAGAGTATTTTGCTTCAGGAAGTTCTACAGATCATAGGATGCGTATTCAAGGATTATTTAGATCGGTTCGTGTCTTGGGGACGGATTTAGGAGATGAATACAAGACTTTCTTTATGACCAATGATGAAATCATCACCATGCAGTTTGAACTTGGTAGTCCATTTATTTTTACAAATAATGAACAAAATGCTGAAATAACAGCAGTTAGTGCAGATAGACCTAACCCTCCTATGCCTTTTCCAGCCAATATAACAGAATCTGCTTTTAATTATGAAGTCTTCACAGTGCGTTTTACAACATCAGGAGCTACAGTAGGCTCGTCACACAAAATCTTCATAAAAAACATGTTTAACGGAGCTACAGAAGAAAGATATGCCTTTGCACCAAGTGCAACTCAATACACCCTCACCCTCACCCGCGAGGAAATCAATGAGATGTTCTACGGACCTGGCAAGATTACTCAACAACAACCTATCCGCATCAGTATCTTCCCAGCAGATTATCCTCAATATCCAGACCTGGATTCTGGAGAACCTGTTCGCAATTTCGATTTTATCTGGCTTGGTTATCCCACCGGTAATGGCATAACACCTATCCCAACCATTGCTACAGGTATCACCTTCAATGCGGCTTCTCATAGTCGTAATCAACAGATTATCATAAATAGTATAGAGCCGAATCCGGGTTGGGTTCGTATCATTTCCAATGCCGATCCAGTAGGTTTTTACCATAATCTGGGTCAAGGAAATGCGATTAATATCGGCGACATCACAGATCCTTTTACCAATACTATCAAAGCCTTTATCGGACCAGATGCGAGCCCCAGCTGGGTCTTTGCAACTGTAGCCAATTTTAATACAGCTTTACCAACAACTCTCGAAGCACCCATACCAGCTGGAGTATTCACGAGAACTCGGATCATAGCTCAGAGTATAAATTCAAATTATGCTTTGATCACTCCGAGCAACAACCTGACAGGTGAACCTATCTATCAATACTTTGAATGGACACCAGCTTTTGATTCTGAAAGTAGAAGCTGGGATGGTATCACTCATTATCGTTTTAGAATGTCGACTGTCTTTACTCATTTTACAGGAACATTTCCAGCTCCCAATGGAACGAATATCTTTGAAATAGAAACTACCGATACCTCACTGTATCTCGGAGATTTACCATTTTCTACCTTGTATTATTGGAGAGTGGATGTAATGTCAGCAGGCATAGCAACCCCACCCGCCAATATGGCTGGTCTTCCAGCTTGGCAGTTCACTACAATGACTGCTGGCAGTGGTCCTATCGGAATCACCGGCACTATCCAATCAGATAGAACCTTGCGTGCTGGAGTAAATTATCATTTCTTTAATGACCCTGTTATCGCACCGGGTGCTACTCTCACTATAGAAGCCAATGCCTCCGGAAACAGAGATATCACTATAGCTCCTGATAACACGCTTTTTGTGCAAGGAAACATTGTCGTAAATGGTGTAGCAGTTACAGGCCCTCCATTTATAAACAGAACCATCACCTTCCTCCCAGATCCACCAACAAGCAATGGCACACCTAATACCTGGGGCGGTATCCTCTTTGATGGCTCAATTCCTCGTGATCCTGACGCAGTAGATTCTGCATTGAACTTTGCTATCATCCAAAATGCTATCAACCCTATCGCTGTCACCGCTGGTGGAACACCGGTAAACATAGACATCAATAATACCGACTTTAGAAATGCCCACAATGGTATTGTGATAGGTAACAATAGTAGCGTAGTTAATACACGATTTGGTCAAGATGCCGCTACCCCTACCTTCTTTGGCTTTGCCAATGTAAGCACAACCGATGGTGCAGCCATCACAGGTGGTGCTTATTTTGATAATGTGTTTATCGATGGTTATTTTACAACCAATGGTGGGTCACCTACGGACAATTATTTCCTCGGTTCTGGTATCGTTACCACCAATCCAAATGCTCAAATTTTAAACTCTAAAATCAAAAATGTGAAAGCTAATGGTATCTGGATAGACACAACTGTAGCTGGTGAGGCAGTTATTCATAACAATCAAATCACCGGTGTCGGAACTGAAAACACAAGAAATGACAATACAGTTATCTGGGCAAACCCCGGCGCCACTGTCTCCAACAATAGGATAGGAAACTGGAATGTAGACATCTATGTAACAGGTTTAACTATAACTCCTCCACCTCCAGCACCCACTACTGATTTAAACTTAAATCATGCAGACAGAAATTTCGGTTATGCTATCATAAATGGACAGATTATTCGTAATAACCTAATAGCTCAAAATTTAGGACCTGGTGCAATCATAGCAGACGAAGGTGCAGAAGTCCTCTACAATAGGATTTATGACAATCTAGGTTTTGCTATCCAAAATGGTTCTATCATCCAAAACAACACCATTGTAAACAATAGTGGTGGTCCTGTTCATCCAGCCTCAGGTGGAACTGCAATCCATATCACCGACGCTATCACCGCAGATCCTGAAGAAGCAAATGTATCCTTTAACACTATCTCAAATCATACTGGTTATGGTATCAGATATGGTGCTGTCATTGCAAGAAACACATTGTCAAATGTTGCTTCAGTCACAGATGCAGCTTATGACACCCATTATGCAATTTATGCTACACCGGGTGCTGTTGTAGATGACAATCGTATCACAAACCCAGTCGGATTTGGTATCCAAAACGGAAGAATCATCTCCAATAATAAGATACTCTCAGGTGTTCCCAACACTCCCTCTACTATCACCCGCGAAGGTGCTTTTGGGATATTCGCAGATCTCGGAACAGCAGCTATACCAGTAGAAGTTACTGGAAACGAAATCCTAAACATGAAAGGGACAGCTATCACCAACGGTACTATCATTCATGGTAATGATATTCGTGGTGGTAGAGATGGTATCCTCGCACAAGATGACTCTTATGTAGATGGCAATATAATGAATAAATCTACCTTAGGTGAGGCGGCTACCAACACATCATCGGTTGGTTTTGCTATCCATGGTGGTAGAGAAATCACTTTGAACTGGGTAGAAAAATATACTTTAAATGGAAATGGTTCCAGAGGTGACAATGACATCATTTCATCTCAAACTATGGAGCTTTTCAATTTTAATACTTTATTATTGAACAGAGCTGAAAATGGTTCTATTTTTGAAGTCTTTAGAACTGACAACACACCTCTGGAAATCGTTGGTAATGTCTTTACAAACAACAATTACAAGAGAAATACGCTCAGACTCCAAAGCGCTGATCTGCATATCATCGACAATACTATCGAAAATAATATCGCCAAAAATGTGCAAGGTGCATGGGTCACTACTTCTGGTGGACCAATAGATATCGCAGATGCTGTAGAAAGAGATGCAGTAGCTATCTATATCATGCTTCATGCGGTTCCAGCTTGGATGGAAGGAAATATCATCCAAAGACATCAAGGAAATGTTTACGGTGCTGCTCTTTATATTGAGTCACCAAATTTGACCAATACTATCCATATCAGAAATGAAAATGCTATTTCTGACAACCATGCTACCGGCGAAGGTGCAATGGGCGCTGCTCTCTATCATCATAGCGGAACTGTCTTTTTGGGTCCAGATATAAATGCGTCTATAGGCGAAATGAAAGGTAATACTATCACTGCCAATAGCGTCCCCAATATCCATGTCCCATCGACCCTGCCTTATGACCACGATACTATCAAAGCAAGATACGCAGGTGCTGCTATCCATACTATGAATAGCTTTACTTCTCCCTTAGGAAAGATGTTTATTTATCGCAATATCATCGCTTCCAATCACGGAAACTGGGCTATCTGGGGAGCGCCTGAAGCTCTGCTCTGGAATAACCTCTATCAAAATACCTTTGACGGTGAGGAAGAACAGTATTTGATAGTTACTGATGCTTTAAAAGAGCTTTATGATGCACTTGATCAGCCAGATGGAACAATCATCTTTGATCCTCTTCCCAATCATCCAGCAACTTTAGTTCAGACCAATCGCGGTGCAAATTTCAAATACGACCACTCTACCCTTTTCGGTGCGAGTAACAATTTCTGGGGTCAAAGATATGATCTCGCAGTAGGTAGCACTATCTTCCATCAACCCAATCAGCAAGGACTCGGACAGGTTGTTTATCAACATCCGCTGTTGCCAAGTTCGCATGAACATACCCCAAGCCTCGTCTCTGGAGTGAGAGAAGTCAAGGTAATGGCTGATTTACTAAATCTACAAGGCAATAGCGTCAGAACACTTACCACTGGGATTCCTTATCATGTCATCGTCCATGCGACTGACAACAATATATTCACCAGAGATTTTACTGAAGTATTGATTCAGAATACTCAAAACAATTTCTATATAGACGCTCTGCTTATAGAAACAGGATTTAATACAAATTATTATGAGACTACTTTCACGCTTTCAACTGGTAAACACTGTCTCATAAACAATATATTGCCAGTTGCTGATGGAGACGAAATCGTCTTTATCTCAAAGCTCGATCCTACAAAAAGAATCACGATAACTGTCGATTTTTCCAACAGAATCATGGTTTATCCGAGTATTACTCATGTTCTCGAAACTGATACTTCTGCTGGCGCAGCTGCTGCGGCGGCGGCACCACCATTCTATTATGGAGAGTGGTCAGGTGTCGCAAATCATGTTCATAAGAGATTTACTTTTACCAATGGTGGTGGAGTTCCCTTGACTTTAGGCGCTGGAAACCCAATTTTCATTGGTACAGCTTATACAACAACTTCAGGCGACCCACGGTACCGAATAAGTCAATTCCAAATTATATATCCAGATTCAGATGGACTTACAGCTGCCGAAATAGCTCTTGGTTTAGAATTACCTCCAGCAGGTACTATAATCCCTCCTAACGGTTCTTTTGATGTTATTGTAAGATATACACCACAGACTTATGCCACATTACCTGGAGATCCTTTTGAGGCTTGGTTAAATGTGATTGCTACATCACCAGATCCAGCTAGTCCAGGAGATACTCTTGATGCTGGAAGAAGAATAAAACTAACCGCACATTCAATAGTCGGTTGGAATACAGCCTCATGGGCAGATGATCCGGATGCAGATTTCTTTGGACCAAAGGTGGTAGATGATATCCAACCCAATCAAATGGTCATCCAAGCGAGAGCGCGGGTTGTGAATGTAGCAGGAACTCATGTTGATCCTCCTATCGATACCGTAGTGGCAGCTTTTGTCAATCGTGGTGGGCGCGAAGAATTGCGTGGCTGGTCTAGAACTTACAACATTATAGGTAATGTATCCATAACAGTGAATACAGCAGATGCTGGGGAAATAATATACTTCAAGCTATTTATTCCAGATGGGAAGACAGGTGGACCTATGGTATACGACACCCCTCGAACTTATGATGTAGTATCAATGCCGGGTGGAAGTATCGGTGGTGGCGGAAATTCACGCGACACAGGACCTATCCCTATCATTGGTGCAAGCGTAGTTCCTTTACAGGGTCATATCAGCAATTACGATGGAGAGGATTGGGCTGGAGGTTATGTTGGTAATGACTATTCAGGACCTTCAGGCGGTTTGACAGCTGCTTGGGGCTCAGCCACAATATTCCCAGAATTTACCGAAAGAGGAGATCATTTCCACTGGATAACCGATGAAGAAGGTATGTATAGATTTGGGATGTGGGCTGGACATGGATTGACCTTAAATCCTCAGTCTCAAAGACTTGCTTTCCAGACTACGAATTTTGATCCTCATGGTTCAACTAATCAGATTATACCAAACGCAACAGCAAGTCATTCACCTTGGGATACACAGTTTTCGGTTTATATCAACCATTTAACTTCTATAGTGAGTCCTCATGTTAATCCTCAAGCAGAACCTCAAACAGATCCCTATAGTGCATTGGATTTTGAGTCCAGTCTGAGAGTAAATTACCTGATTGGAAAGATATACATCTCGCATAACAACCCTTATGTAAATGGAGAATTTAAAGTTAATTTGGGTGTTCCAACAGGATTTGATGTTAAAGATGAAGATGTCATCACTACTACCGATGAATTTGGCTATTTTTATGCTCCTGTAGTGGTAGGTGCCAATGTAGAGGGAATAGAGATAACTACTGAACAGCTGGCAAAATCTGGGTATGGCGATCTACAGACTCCAAAATATTATGCTGATTTTGTAATAGCAGCTGGTGCTGAGAATAAAATACTACTGACTCGAGGCATAGTTGGCAGAGATATGTATGAGGATAGAATAGTAACGGTTGAGTTTTTATTATCTCCAGATGAAGATTTAGAAAGAACTCAAAAGCTTTTACTGAGGCCGGGCTGGAATCTTGTTTCACTGAACCTTGAATATGATACTGCTGCTCGCGATGCTGAAACAGTATTTTGGTGGGAAAATCATTATGAACTAACTCCTGCGAATCCAACGCGATTGTTTGCTGCCAATACAGATCTACCTTTGATTCCCGGTACACCTAATCGCGTTTTGACAGGTTATATCGACGATGTTCGTAATGCAACTTATGGCTGGCAACCAGGAACAGCCTCAACAATAGATATAGGTTATGGAATAAATGCCTATCTGATGCATGATGGAGGATATTTTGTCAATTCATCACATAATGAAAATTTCTATTTGACCGCAACTAATGTCCCAAGATTTGATCCAGAGATCAGGATTCGAGGTAATAACTGGAATCTTGTGGGTTATAGTCCGGGCAGAATAGCTCAAACGAGAGCAATGGTGACCAATCATCCTGATATAGGTGTGATGGTCTCAGATTCCTGGGTATATTTTGGCGAGGAAGACATTATCGGTGCTTCTACACTGAGACATCTGAATCCTGGTGAAGGTTATTGGATAGAAAACACCTCACAAGAAGATTCTGAAATCTATATCCGCTACAATACCCCTGACTACAACAATGTTCTAAAAAGATTCTGGTTAAATCGGGATTCTGATAGTCAAGCTCACGCCTTTGGAATCATAGATGACCAATATCTTGGCTACCCTATGGTAGTAGAAGCAGATCCTCTAGCGATAGATAAAATGATAGTAGGACAGACTTACAAGATATTGGAACCTGAAGGCGCAGATGCGGATGAAATAGCTGCTAATATATTAACTAACGCACCATTTTACAGACAAGCAGGTGCTGTTAGTGGTTTACCGGGTGAAATCTTTACAGTGTTAACACCTGTAGCTGTTGGAACTTCTGAAGGCACTCAAGCTCGCAATATCGAAGAGCCTAAGAGGATATCGGTGTATTTAAATGATGATTTAGAATATTCAGCTTTAGCAATATTTGATTATAACGACCTTGCCTTTAATGAATATGGTGGTCCTAAATCTGTGAGAATATTGACGGAAACTCAATATACAAGTTTAATGGGATTAATGGACTCATTAGGTTTGGCTGGTTTCTTTGAGAGTTTATCATCATATAGCGCTCAAGATCTAAGTGCATTCTCTTTCAATAATGCAAGTTCGAGTGTATACTATATTTTATTCTCTGATAAAGATATAACTAATGTTGATGAAAGATATAGTGCAAGCATCGTTGTATATCGACTTGAGATATTCAATGATCCAGATGATTATCCACAGAAAATAGCTTCAGGAACTGATGCTGGCGATCCTATCGAAACAGGGTTATTTGGAATATCTCTTGTGCATGATGCAAATGGACCAAATCGTCAGGTCTTTGATGGCATCCGTGTAGGTGGATTGGATAGTCGTGAATTTGTGATAGCTTTACCTATCCATGAAGACTTTGAACCGCTATTGAGTGCTCATCTTTATTTTGATAGCCGTGGTTTTGGTGTCTATACAGCTCTAGGACCTGATAGAACTGCTAATGCACTTCCAGCAAACCTCATCATATCAGGTGGAAATCCAACCGGACAAGGTAATCCAACCTATCAAGATCCGATCACCTCGATAGGCGCAAGAGATATGTTGAGACTTTGGGTAAGACCGACAGCGAGTGGAGCTTTAGATTCCTCAGAGGTTTATATAGTTCGTTTTGTTCGTATCAGTAGACAACAAGGATTTCCTTTTGAGCGTATAGATAGACCAGCTATCCCAGAGCCAGGTCCAGCACCATCACCTGATTTATTGGCAGCTCCAGATCCGTTTGGCACAATCCAAGTAAAACCGGGTAATCATTCATTGATAGTGAGAATCCATAAAGATGGTTTTGCAATCCATCCGGATTATATCTTGGCAGCTTATGTAGGTGATGAATTACGCGGAAAAGCAAGAATGTTCAATTTCAATGGTCAAACATGGGCATATCCGTTGGTTTCAACGGTCGACCCTGAAGAAATCATCTCATTCAGAATCTGGAAAGAAGGCGAACCGATATATGATTTCGAAGAAACCATTCAAGCAATCCCTATGGGAAGAACAGGAACTATCGTAAATCCGTTTGTAATGGAATTTCCTTACGCATCAAGTGATGACGATCCGTTAGAAATCCCGTTCATCAATGAACTTCGTTCCAATTATCCGAATCCTTTCAATCCGTCAACAAATATCAGATTCAGTCTGAAAGAAGACCAACACGCCAGCATCGTGATCTACAATGTGAGAGGTCAACGCGTAGTGACTCTGGTCGATGAAATCCTCGAAAAAGGACACCATCATCTGATCTGGGAAGGCGTGGATGGATACGGCAGACAGGTCGGCTCTGGAATATATTTCATCAGAATGCAGACAGATGGATATACGAAAGTGAATAGAGCAGTGCTGCTGAAATAATGGAAAATGGAATGGCATATTGCTTACGCCAAACCGACAAATGAAATAATCCAGGAGAGGGGGCTTCGGCTCCCTCTCCCCCCCATAAATATGAGGGGAGAAACCTTATGTGTAAACTTTTGGCGGTTTGTGATTGTAGTGGCGGAGCTTGCCTCCGTCCAATTTACCGTTATATAATATGTTTGGACGGAGGCAAGCTCCACCAATACAGACAGCATCACGAAAAGTTGACACATCTGGCAGAGAAACTCCCCCCACATTTATGGGGGAATAAAGACACAGAAACTGTAAACCAGTTCAACCTGGAAATGCAGACCTTCACAGATTTTTTTGGAAATCAAATTTATTTGTAATTTGTAAATTGTAATTTGTAATTTATTTATAATTTATTTGTAATTTGTAAATTGTAATTT
Organism: Candidatus Cloacimonadota bacterium; assembly: GCA_009777575.1. Classification (GTDB taxonomy): domain Bacteria; phylum Cloacimonadota; class Cloacimonadia; order Cloacimonadales; family WRIO01; genus WRLO01. The sequence continues at coordinate 28,380 of WRLO01000027.1, read as the reverse complement.
GTAATTTATTAAGAGGTTATACAATGAAAAAAAACATATTATTTTTATTTTTACTATCCCTTTTGCTTGTTAATCTACAAGCAGTTTGGGTTACAGACGGAGCGCTACAGCTGACACAACCTGATGGAACGCAGCTTGATTTATATATAACCGGTGACGAGCATCATCGGTGGGTTCACAATGCGGAAGGTTTTACTATAATACAAGATTTTAATACTGGATATTGGACTTGGGCAATGCTAGAAAATGACAATCTAATTCCCTCAAATTACCCAGTTCATTTATTTACACCACAAGAGATAGGGATAAGTCCTCGTATAAACATCTCAGAAGCAAGATACCTCGAAAAAAGGTCGCGAATGGATGATGATAATCTGCGAAATGAGAGTCGCGCACCTTCGACAGGGATTATCCAAAATTTAGTGATATTTATTAGTTTTTCTGATGTTGGCTTTACCCAGTCTTTTAGTAGCTATGAGACAGATTTTGCTAGCACAACTGCCAATAGCGTTTATACTTATTTTTACAATGCTTCTTATCAACAGCTTGAGGTTTTTTCAACATTTTATCCCGCTCCATCTGGGACTACATTAGTTTCTTATGTAGATGGCTTTCCAAGATCACATTATACAATATCAGGCGCAGGTTTCGATGAAATTGAATTGAATACACGCTTTCATACCATGCTTAGAAATGCTGTTTTGTTTATTGCCAATGATGTTGATCCAGGTTTAATTATAGATAGCGATAACGACGGAGATGTCGATAATGTTGTCTTTATGATAGCTGGTGGACCTGAAGTGAATTATTTACTTTGGCCCCATGCCTGGGTTATACAACATGCAACACCGCCATTAATAAATGGTAAAAGAGTCTTTAGATACAATGTCAATCTCGAACAAAGCAATGGTCAATTTGCCCAAGGCGTCGGTGTTTATGTGCATGAATTGGCTCATACCTTTGGGGCACCCGACATGTATAGATATTCTTATGCAGGTATAAGCCCAATCGATGTCTGGTGTCTGATGGCAAATACTCACACCACAGGTCAGTCTATATCCGCGCATGTTAAACATAAATACTTAAACTGGATTTCCATGCCGACCATCACGACAGCAGGCGATTATTCATTAAATACTCTATCTTTAAGTCAAACCGATGTAGCCTATAGAATAAATTCTACCGATCCGAATCAGTTTTTTGTCGTTGAATATCGTAGAAATACTGGAACAGGTTTGATAACCGATACAAATCTACCAGGTTCTGGGATGCTGGTTTATAAAGTGGTAGCAAACATCAATACTGGCAACCGAAATGGACCGCCTGATGAACTTTATGTCTATAGACCGGGTGGAACCTTAGATAACAATGGGGCTATCAATAACGCCTTTTTCTCAAATCAATCTGGTCGCACTGCGATAAATGATGGCACAGACCCGAGTTCGTTTATTTATGCCAATTCAGCAGGGACAGCCATTGGGGCAGGAGGTTTGAATATTTCCGAAATAGGTCCCTCAGGGAATGCTACAATTAATTTTACAGTTGATTTTTCTGGAATCCCCAGCCCTCCGACCAACCTGATCGGAACCGCTGGACATTGGCAAGCGAGTTTATCATGGACAGCTCCGGTGTCAGTGCTTACTTTGGGGCATTATATAGTTTATCGCAGCACCTCAGCTGGTGGACCCTGGAACCCAATCCACGAAACGAGTGATTCTACGACTACAACATTTCAAGATAATGGGCTTGCCATAGGCACCTATCATTATCGTGTAACAGCTGTTTATACAGGACCAACCATAGAATCAATACCCTCAAACACAGTGATAGTCACTGTCTCATCACAAGATATACCTATATCAGGTTCAATCACGCATATAACCTTAAAAGACCCTACACAAGGCTTAGCTACCGTTACTACTGTGACCCCAGAATTAAGCTGGACTCATACCGCAGATTGGTTGGGCGCACCTTTCGACGGCTATTTTTTACCACCTGGACCTACATCTTTTTATGAGATAAGACTAAGTTTAAATACCAATTTTGACTCACCTATAATCGTAAGAGCTGGCTTGGGAACAAGTGGTTTACCACCCAAAACATTTCAGATACCTATAAAACAAGCCTTAAATTATGACACTAACTATTTTTGGCGAGTTCATCAATTTTATGGAATCAGCCACGAAGAAAATGGGGTCATCTATTATGAAGAACAAATGAATCCCTCTGAAATAGGCTCTTTTCGGACTCCGCCTTATTCTGTCATGCCTGTTTTGACCTGGGAAGAGTTTGGTTCGCCTACTCCGACACCACCGGTCCCAGAATGGCGTTATCGCGTCAGATTTTCAGAAAATCCGAGTTTTTCAGCTGCGGAGACTTATTATCAAATTACTGCTAATAATGAGATTGAAACAATCAATCTTGGCACAACCTCAAATCCCCTTAATATACCAACTCCTTTTACAGGGATGAGACTTAATCCGCATATCGATTCCAATACTCTGGAAACCGTTTTAAAATATAATACTACCTATTATTGGCAGGTTCAAAGAGCGGTTGGAGTTAATATCTTTGATAACAACTGGCAACAAGGCGGCTCTTTCACTACGAAACCTCTGAATGTGGTTTCCGAAATTTGGGAGCATCAAACTCCAGGTCCACCTTCATGGCAGATTCCTCAAATGTATTATCCAATTGGGAATAATTCCCTTGTCCGCTATACTGCAATCACAGATGAGTTTGAGAAATTTCCTGCGAATACTAAAACAACAGCCTGGTTTAAGATAGACAATCCAATATCTGAGCCTGAGAGAGATGTAGAATATTTAGAATATATAACTTCAGATAGTCCTACAGATCATAGAATGCGTTTACAAGGTCTTTTTCATGTTCTTTATTTCTCAACAGATGGTAGTACACCCGGTTACACAAATTTTTATATCACCAATGATGAGATCATCACCATGCAGTTTGAACATGGTAGCCCCTTTGTTTTTACTACTAATGTGCCTAAAGCTACTATAACAGGACGAGCAGTAAATACACCCGTTAATGTTCCAGTAAATGGTCCCACAGTAGATTTAGATGAATTTACTATTCATTACACATCAAATCCCACCTCTCCAACCCCTGGTTCATCACATAAGATCATCATCAAAAACATGTTCAATGGACAAGAAGAAGTGAGATATGCCTTTGCTACAGCACTGACAACAATTCCATTTACAGTTCAATATAGACTCCGTCTCACTCGCGAGGAAATCAATGAAATGTTCTACGTACCAGGCAAGATTACTCAACAACAGCCTATCCGCATCAGTATCTTCCCAGCCGATTATCCTCAATATCAAGATATAGATGAATTAGAGCCAATTCGTAATTTTGATTTTATCTGGTTAGGCTATCCGACTGGCAATGGTTTTACACCTTTACAAAACACCGTTTCGGGTATTACCTTCAATGCTACCTCACATAGTCGTAATCAACAGATTATCATAAATAGTATAGAGCCGAATCCGGGTTGGGTTCGTATCATTTCCAATGCCGATCCAGTAGGTTTTTACCATAATCTGGGTCAAGGAAATGCGATTAATATAGGAGACATCACCGATCCTTTTACCAACACCATCAAAGCCTTTATCGGACCAGATGCAAACCCCAGCTGGGTCTGGGCTACGACAGCCAACTTTAATGGAAATATAGACATCGCTCTTGAAGCACCCATACCAGCCGGTGTATTCACGAGGACTCGGATCATTGCTCAGAGTATAAATTCAAATTATACTTTGATCACGCCAAGCAACAACCTAACAGGTGAACCTATCTATCAATACTTTGAATGGACACCAGCTTTTGATTCTGAAAGTAGAGGATGGGATGGGATCACTCATTATCGTTTTAGGATGTCTACCACCTTTGCTGATTTTACTGGAACTTTTCCAGCTCCCAATGGAACGAGTATCTTTGAAATAGAAACTACCAATACATCACTTTATCTCGGAGATTTAGTTGATTCTCAATTGTATTATTGGAGAGTAGATGTCATGTCAGCTGGTATAGCCACACCACCCGCTAATATGGCTGGACTCCCTGCTTGGCAGTTCACTACCATGCCTGTTGGCAATACACCTTTAGGAATCACTGGAACTATCCAATCTGACAGAACCTTGAGGGCTAATGTAAATTATCATTTCTTCAATAACCCTGTTATCGCACCGGGTGCTACTCTCACTATAGAACCGGCTGCTTCAGGAAACAAAAATATCACTATAGCTCCTGATAATACACTCTTTGTGCAAGGAAACATCGTCGTAAAAGGTGTAACTTCATTTCCTACTAACAGAAGCATCACTTTCCGCCCAGAACCACCAACAAGCAATGGCACACCTAATACCTGGGGTGGTATCCTCTTTGATGGCTCTATCCAGCGTGACCCTGACGCTGTAGATTCTTCTCTAAACTATACTATCATCCAAAATGCTATCAATCCTATCAATGTCACACCTGGTGGAACACCGGTAAATATAAACATCAGTTTTACGGACTTTATAAATGCCCACAATGGTATTGTAATAGGTAACAATAGCAGTGTAGTTAATACGAATTTTGGTCAACCCCCTACTTTCTTTGGCTTTGCGAGTGCAAGCACAACCGATGGTGCAGCCATCACTGGTGGTGCTTATTTTGATCAAGTATTTATCGATGGGCGTTTTGAGATTCAAGCAGGCACCCCTCCAGCACCAACAAATGCTTATTTCCTCGGTTCTGGTATAGTCACCACCAACCCAGATGCTCAAATCTTGAACTCAACAATCAAAAATGTGAAAGCTAATGGTATCTGGATAGACACAACTGTAGCTGGCGAAGCTGTCATTCATAGTAACACTATCACCGGTGTCGGAACTGAAAATACAAGAAATGACAATGCAGTAATCTGGGCTAACCCCGGCGCCACTGTCTCTAACAATAGAATAGGAAACTGGGATATAAATGTATATACTTATGATTTAGATTCACCAAAACCAACAACAATTACTCCCGCTTTCAATGCCAATGCAGCAGAAAGAAATTTCGGTTATGCTATCAGAAATGGACATATCATCCGCAATAATACTATCGCCCAAAACATCGGACCTGGTGCAATTCTCGCTGACGAAGCTGCAGAAGTTCTCTACAATAGGATTTATGACAATCGAGGTTTTGCTATCCAAAATGGTGCTATCATCCAAAACAACACCATAGAAAACAATGGTAGTGGTCCTACTCATCCAGTCTCAGCTGGAACTCCAATCCAGATTACCGATGCTATCACCGCAGATCCAGAAGAAGCAAATGTTTCCTTTAATACTATCACCAGTCATATCGGTTATGGTATCAGATATGGTGCTGTCATAGCCAGAAATACATTGACAAATCTTGCAGCAGTCACAGATTCTGCTTTTGACACGCATTATGCTATTTATGCCACACCGGGTGCTGTCGTAGACGACAACCGTATCACAAACCCAGTCGGATTTGGTATCCAAAACGGAAGAATCATCTCCAACAATAGAATAGTTTCAGGTGTTCCCAACACTCCCTCTACTTTCACCCGTGAAGGTGCTTTTGGGATATTGGCTGATCTGGGAACTTCCGCTACAACTGTCGAGGTTTTAGGAAACTATATCCTAAATATGAAAGGGACAGCTATCACCAACGGAAGCATCATTCACGGCAATGAGATTCGTGGTGGTAAAGATGCTATCCTCGCTCAAGAAGACTCTGTTGTAGATGGCAATATAATGAATAAATCTACCTTAGGTGAGGCTATTACTAATACATCTTCAGCTGGTTTTGCTATCCGTGGCGGAAGAGAAATCACTTTGAACTGGGTAGAAAAATTTACCTTAAATGGCAATGGTTCCAGAGGTGACAATGACATCATTTCATCTCCCACAATGGAAGTATTCAATTTTAATTCCTTACTGCAAAACAGAGCTGAAAATGGTTCTATCTTTGAAGTCTTTAGAACCGACAACACACCTCTGGAAATCGTTGGTAATGTCTTTACCAACAACAATTACAAAAGAAATACGCTCAGACTCCAAAGTGCTGATCTGCATATCATCGACAATACTATCGAAAATAATATCGCCAAAAACTTGCAAGATGAGTGGATTTCAACAACTGGCGGAGCGATAGATGTGGCAAATGTCGTAGAAAGAGATGCGGTAGCTATCTATATCATGCTCCATGCAGTTCCAGCTTGGATGGAAGGTAATATCATCCAAAGACATCAAGGAAATGTTTACGGTGCAGCTCTTTATATCGAGTCACCCAATTTGACCAATACCATCCATATCAGAAATGAAAATGCTATTTCTGACAACCATGCTACCGGCGAAGGTGCAATGGGTGCTGCTCTCTATCATCATAGCGGAACTGTCTTTTTGGGTCCAGATATAAATGCGTCTATAGGCGAGATGAAAGGTAATACTATCACTGCCAATAGCGTCCCCAATATCCATGTCCCATTGACCCTACCTTATGACCATGATACTATCAAAGCAAGATACGCAGGTGCTGCTATCCATACATTAAATAGTTTTACATCTCCCTTAGGAAAAATGTTTATTTATCGCAATATCATCGCTTCCAATCATGGAAACTGGGCTATCTGGGGAGCGCCTGAAGCTCTGCTCTGGAATAACCTCTATCAAAATACCTTTGATGGTGAGGAAGAACAGTATTTGATAGTTACTACTGCTTTAAAAGCTGAATATCCTACTGTCCTTACTCAACCTGATGGAACAATCATCTTTGATCCTCTTCCCAATCATCCAGCAGATTTAGTTCAGACCAATCGCGGTGCAAATTTCAAATACGACCATTCTGCTCTTTTTGGTGCAAGCAACAATTTCTGGGGTCAAAGATATGATCTCGCAGTAGGCAGCACTATTTTCCATCAGCCCAATCAACAAGGTCTCGGACAAGTGGTCTATCAACATCCGCTATTACCAAGTTCGCATGAACATACTCCAAGCCTCGTCTCTGGAGTTAGAGAGGTCAAGGTGATGGCTGATTTACTAAATCTACAAGGAAATAGCGTCAGAACGCTCACAACCGGTATTCCTTATCATGCCATCGTTCATGCTACTGACAACAATATCTTTACCAGAGATTTTACAGAAGTGTTGATTCAAAATACTCGCAACGACTTCTATATAGATGCTCTGCTTTTAGAAACTGGGTTTAATACAAATTATTATGAGACTACATTTAGACTTACCACGAATGATGATGGTCATTGTCTTATAAACAATATTTTACCAGTTGCTGATGAAGACGAAATCGTCTTTATCTCAAAGCTCGATCCTACAAAAAGGATTACGATAACGGTCGATTTTTCCAATAGACTCATGGTTTATCCGAGTATTAGTCATGTTCGCGATGAGCTGACTGCTTCAGAAGTAGCGATTTTGCCTTCCTATTATTTTGGAGAATGGGCTGACGATGGTAATGAAATCATAAAAAGATTTACCTTTACCAATGGTGGCGGTGTTCCTTTGAGACTTGGTACCGGTAGTCCTATATTCTTGGCAGCGACTCATAATGCTGCAACTGGTGGTCTCTCTGTGGGAAATTTTAGTATTGTCTTGTCAGCAGGTGACGGAGGAATGGTTATCCCAGCTGGTGGCTTAGAGATACTACCAAATGGTTCTTTTGATGTGGTTGTCGGATTCGACCCCGATGGCGTTGGTGAGTATACAGTTTTTCTAAAAGTGCTGGCAACTTCACCAGACCCAACTACACCCGGAGACACTTTACCAGCCGGGAGAACGATAAAACTAACAGGAAAGGTTGTAAATACATGGAATGATGCGTCATGGGCAGATGATCCAGATGCAGATTTCTTCGGACCGAAAGTAGTAGATGATATATTACCCAACCAGATGACAGTGCAAGCAAGAGCCAGAATAGTAAATATTTTAGGAAATCATATCAATCCACCAATCAATACTGTAGTGGGAGCCTTTGTCAATCGTGGTGGGCGTGAAGAATTGCGTGGCTGGTCTAGAACCTACAATCTTTTGGGTAATGTCTCTATTGTAGTCAATACAGCAGACGCTGGAGAAATAGTATATTTCAAGATCTTCGTTCCTGAAGGAACAGCTGATGGAGCTTTGTTATACGACACTCCACGGGCTTATGATATAGTATCTGTGCCGGGTGGAAGCATCGGTGGTGGCGGAAATAGCCGAAATACAGGACCTATCCCTATCATTGGGGCAAGAGTAATAACTTTACAAGGGCATATCAGCAATTATGATACATCGGATTGGGTAGGAGGTTATGTAGGTAATGATTATTCAGGACCTTCAGGAGGTTTATCCGCGCCTTCATCAGCTTCAGCAACAATATTCCCCGGATTTATTGAAAGAGGAGATCATTTCCATTGGATAACCGACAGCACTGGAATGTATAGATTTGGGATGTGGGCTGGACATGGTTTGACACTGAACCCTCAGTCTCAAAGACTTGCTTTCCAGACAACGAATTTTAATCCTTTTGGTGACGCTACCAATCAAATCATCCCGAATGCGAATGCTAGTCAATCGCCCTGGGATACACAATTTTCAGTTTATATCAATGATACTGCTCCAATACAAACACCTCATATTAATCCTTCTACGGCAGCTCAATATAGTGCTTTGGATTTTGAATCCAGCCTGAGAGTAAACTACCTGATAGGAAAGATTTATATCTCCGAGAATAACCCTTATGTAAATGGAGAATTTACCGTTTTATTGGGGACTCCAACTGGATCTGATGTTCCAGACGAAGATGTCATCACTACTACTGATGAATTTGGCTATTTTTATGCTCCTGTGGTGGTTGGTGCCAATGTTTTGGGTATAGAGATAACGACTGCTCAACTGGCAAAATCAGGATATGGAGATTTACAGACTCCAAACTATTATGCGAGAGTAGTTCTCCCGCCTGCAGATTCTGAGACTCCAATGATTTTGGAACGAGGTATAGTGGGCAGAGATATGTATGAGGATAGAATTGTAACAGCTGAATTTCTATTGTCTCCTGATCATTTTATTGAAAGAACACAAAAACTTTTACTCAGACCGGGCTGGAATCTTGTTTCATTAAACCTTGACTATCCTACCGATGCACGCGATGCTGAAAAGGTATTTTGGTGGGAAAATCAATATAATTTAACTGCTACAACTCCTACCCGATTATTTACATCCACTACTCTACCTGAAGATCCTCTTGGAAATGATATACTCACAGGTGGCATCGACGATGTTCGTAATGCAACTTATGGTTGGCAACCGGGAACTGCTTCTTCAATAGATATAGGTTATGGAATAAATGCCTATCAGAGCCATGATGGAGGATATTTTGTCCATTCATCACTGAATACAAATTTCTATTTAACCGCAACAAGTGTTCCGATGTTCGATCCAGAGATCAGGATTCGTGGTAACAACTGGAATCTTGTCGGTTATAGTCCGGGTAGAATAGCTCAAACGAGAGTTATGGTGACCAATCATCCTGATATAGGTGTGATGGTCTCCGATTCCTGGGTATATTTTGGAGAAGAAGATACTATCGGTGCCTCCACCCTGAGACATCTCAATCCCGGCGAAGGCTATTGGATAGAAAACACCTCACAGGCTGATTCAGAAATCTATATCCGTTATAACACACCAGATTATAACAATGTTTTGAAAAGATTTTGGTTAAATACACAAGGAACAGATAGTCGCGCTCATGCCTTTGGGATCATAGATGACCAATATCTTGGTTATCCTATGAAAGTAGGTGCTCCGCTACCTATAAATGAAATGATTGTGGGACAGACTTACAAAATATTAAACCCAACTGGTGCTACTCCGAGTATAGTCGCTACTAACGCTGATTTTTATATAAGAGCAGGGGCGGTTAGCGGTTTACCGGGTGAAATCTTTACTGTGATAACACCTGTAGCTGCAACTGGAACGACAGGCACTCAAGCACGCAACATTGAGGAACCAAAGAGGATAGCTGTTCATGTCACTGCCGGGACAACCCCTGTTGCTACAGCAACTATTGATTTCAATGACCTTGCTTTTAATTTATATGGTGGACCTAAAACATTTAGAGTAGCCTCCAAAACAGTATATGATGGTCTATTAATGGCAGCTCTTGAAGCACAAGGCTGGGAAGAATTCTTGGCAGAAGTCGTGGCTTCTGCAACTGTTTATACCGATGCTACTACATTTAATACAACTGAACCATATTATTTGATCTTATCGGATAAAGATTTAACTAATCTTGATGAAAGAAATAGTGCGAGTATAGTGGTTTATGAGCTAACTATCAACAATAATGCCGCAAACTATCCACAGCAAACCATCAACACAGGATTGTTTGGAATATCTCTTGTGCACGATGCGAATGGACCAAATCGTCAAGTCTTTGATGGAATCCGTGTAGGTGGATTAGATAGCCGTGAATTTGTGATAGCTTTACCACTTCACGAAGACTTTGAACCACTTTTGAGTGCTCAACTTTATTTTGATAGCCGTGGTTTTGGTGTTTATACAGCACTTGGACCGGATATCGGAAACAATGCTCTTGATGCAAACCGCATTGTATCAGGAGGGAATCCTGCTGAACCTATCACTACAATAGGTTTACGAGATATGATGAGATTGTGGGTGAGACCTACAACGAGTGGTAATTTGGTTTCCTCAGAGGCTTATATAATTCGTTTTGTTCGTATCAGTAAAAATCAAGGGTTTACTTTTGAACGCGTAGATAGACTCGCTATTCCAGAACCAGAGCCAGCTCCATCACCTGATTTATTGGCAGCTGTTGACCCCTTTGGTATCATTCAAGTAAAACCCAATAGTCATTTTGTGATAGCGAGAATCCATGCCAATGGTTTTGCTATCCATCCGGATTATATTTTGGCTACTTATGTAGGTGATGAATTGCGTGGAAAAGCAAGAATGTTTAATTTCAATGGTCAAACATGGGCATATCCATTGATTTCAACGGTTGATCCTGAAGAAGTGATTACCTTTAGAATCTGGAAAGACGGAGATCCTATCACTTATCTTGAAGAAACGATTCAGGCTATACCCGGTGGGACCACAGGAACGATATTGAATCCCTTTATAATAGACTTTGAAGACGGAGAAATAGGTGATTTAGTAGATGATACACCAATCCCGTTCATCAATGAACTTCGTTCGAGTTATCCGAATCCTTTCAATCCGTCTACGAATATCAGATTCAGTCTGAAAGAAGACCAACATGCCAGTATCGTTATTTACAATGTGAGAGGTCAACGCGTAGTAACTCTGGTCGATGAAATCCTCGAAAAAGGACACCATCATCTGATCTGGGAAGGTGTGGATGGATACGGCAGACAGGTCGGCTCTGGAGTGTATTTCATCAGAATGCAGACGGATGGATATACAAAAGTGAATAGAGCGGTGCTGTTGAAATAATGGACAATGGATAATGATTTATGGATAATCGTAGTGGCGTATTGCATACGCCTTAAATAGACAATGGTTGCTGAACAATCGTAGTGGCGTATTGCTTACGCCTTAAATAGAAAATCGTAGGGGCGTATTGCTTACGCCTTAAATAGAAAATCGTAGTGGCGTATTGCTTACGCCTGTAGTGTATAATGGACAATACCGTCGTTGCGAGGTTCCTTCTTGCTATCCTCACGAAGCAATCTCCGTGTCACTCCCCCCTATCCCAGACCCCATATCGTAGTGGCGTATTGCTTACGCCTTATATATAAATTTAGATCTACACTTTATAACACGAAAACATACCCCTATATTGTAGTGGCAGTTGCGAGGCACGAAGCAATCACCTCTGTCCTGAAATTAGGATGGAGGCAAGCTCCACCGCTACATTATTTTCATGCATGGCTGGTGTTGGAAACCCCGACATGGATTGATTAAGAGATAATCACTTCGTGATATTTTTAAGAAAATAGTAGGGTCATATTGGAAATTCAAAAATGTGTTGACAAAATGAGGGTTTACTTTTTTCTTGCTCTTCAAACAAAATCACAATACTAATTTTAGCATGAATGTATTGTAGATGATTCCCTACAATATGCATTTCTGGGATCTGAGGAACTATGATGTTGTTTGACTGAATCAATTGATTATAATAGGAGGCATGATGAAAAATCGTATTCAAGGACAATTTAGTTTTGGATACATCATCAATATTACAATCATTTTTCTTTTATTAACACTTATAAGTTGCTCTGAAAATCATGAAAGAATGAAAAACTTCCAAATAAGCATATCTCGAAATGCTTCTCAAATAAATCGAGATTTACAACATTATCTCAATATAGTCTACGAAATAGCACAGTTTACAGAGCATTTATACAATGAGCAAGATAATATTATCTTGGAATCAGAGATAGATAGGTTTATATTGCACCCAAGCGGAGCAATGATAAGCAGAGTCAATAAAGAACATTCAGCAGTTTTTGTTTCAGGGTTTTACCCAATATCTCCAGAAATATTGCGAATAGTGAATATGACAGAGTCTTTGGACAATGTTTTTAGAGCCAATATCGAATCTATATCTGAGCTTACCCAGATTTATTTTGCAGAAAAGCATTCTTATATACGCATTTTTCCTTCAATTGATGTTTTATCTTTTTATCAAATAGGAACAGATATTACTAATTATAATTTTTATTATCTGGCAAATGAAAGTTTTAATCCTTCTCGAGTTCCACTTTTTATCGATGACCTTCATTATGATAATATCGATAATAGTTGGATTATTTCTGTCATAGCCCCAGTTTATCATTATGACGAAATGCAAGGAGTGGTAGGGTTGGATATATCCGTAAATTCTATCTATTTTAGGCGTATACTTGACACCAATACAAATGAAGTCTCTGCATTTTTAATGAACAATAATGGATTTTTAGTAGTCGGTGATGAGAACATAATGGATTTATTTGAATTATCAAGAGATTTTGAGCATTATTACGAAATTTTTGAAAAACATAATTTATTAATCCATGACAATTTAGATGTTCAAAATATAATTAATAGATTGCTTGATGGAAATAAGAATTTTATTGTTAATATTGAGAATAGCATGTATTATGTTCTATGTGCCGATATCCCGCTTTTAAATTGGTATTTAGTTTATTTAATACGAAACACCTGATGTGAAAAATAAAGGAGAAAAATATGAATTTAATAAAAGAAATAGCATTAAAAATATTTCCTTTTGAGGAATATGTAGATTGTAAATGTAATGCTCAGCATGAAATCTGTCTTCAATGCAATAAATGTAGAGCTATGCTTGAAGACCAAATAATTACTGACTTTACAGACCTCAGTCCCCTTATCGACCATACCAATTTAAGAGCAGATGCCAATCATGATGATATCATTAACCTTTGTGAAGAAGCCAATGAACATAATTTCAGGTGCGTATGTATCAACCCATGTTATATAAATTTAGCCAAGAAAAAAATTAAATCTAGTGATATTTGTTCTGTTGTAGGCTTTCCTTTAGGAGCGAATATTCCAGAAACAAAAATATTTGAGACTGAAAGAGCTATAGATATGGGAACAAATGAGATAGATATGGTTTTAAACATAGCTGGGTTGAAGTTAAATTCTAAAATAGTCAAGGAATATGATATCGCACCTCTGCATGTTTCAACTAAGTTTCAATCAACTCTAACTTCGCAAAATAGTTCTACAAAAAGTTCGCCAAGCACTTCATCAAAGAAAGAAGATCAGTTAAAAAAGCAAACAGTCGATTTAGTAGAAAAGTCAAATACATCACTTCCTTATATCACCAAAAAAATTAATGAATGGGCTTCAGAAATAGCATTAATAGCTTCAATATGCAATAATCGTGGTGTTATTTTGAAAGTCATTATAGAAACTTGTTTACTAACTAATGAAGATATAATCCTTGCTTGTTTAGCAATAAAAAAAGCTGGAGCTGACTTTGTCAAGACTTCAACTGGTTTTTCCACCCATGGAGCAGAGATAGAAAAAGTTCAACTGATTAGAGCTATAGTTGGAACAAAAATGGGTGTAAAAGCCTCTGGAGGTATTAAAACTAAGGATGCTGCAATTAGTATGCTAAAAGCAGGGGCTAATAGGATAGGATCTAGTTGTTCTGTGCAATTGATAATGGAGAATTAAATATTAAGAATATCATTCCCAACTTATGAATGGGTTGGATTGTTAAAAAACATTTTAAGGAATTAATAAAATAAGGGTAAAATGAGTAGAGCAGACAAAATATTTATTGATATGTGCAGTGATATTTTGAATAATGGCCATTCGAGTGTAGGAACACTTGTTCGACCTAGATGGGAAGATGGAACTGAGGCACATACAATCAAAAAGTTCGGGGCCATAAATCGTTATGATTTACAAGAAGAATTTCCGATAATTACCCTAAGACCGACAAATTTAGAAGCAGCGATTGATGAGATATTATGGATTTGGCAGAAAAAATCAAATCTAGTAAAAGATTTAAATAGTAAAATCTGGGATTCTTGGACTGATGAAAAAGGCAGTATAGGAAAAGCTTATGGTTATCAATTAGGGCGAATAATCGATTTTCCAGAAGGTAAAATGGATCAGGTTGACTGGCTTTTACTGACCCTTAAAAACAATAAATCGAGTCGGAGAATGATAACTAATATTTTCAATCATGATGATTTAAAAGATATGGGATTACAACCCTGTGCCTGGTCTATAACCCTAAATGTGACAGGGAATAAGCTCAACATGATTTTGAATCAACGTTCTCAGGATATTCTTGTCGCTAATAACTGGAATGTATGCCAATATGCCATACTCTTACATATTTTGGCGATTACTTCAGATTTGGAGGCTGGAGAGCTGGTTCATATCATAGCCGATGCGCATATTTATGACAGACATATAGTTTTGATTAATGATTTAATTTCAAGAGAACAATATCCAGCTCCAATTCTCGAAATTAATCCTGAAATCAAATATTTTTATGACTTTCGAGTGAGTGATTTTAAACTAATTAATTATAAAGCTGGGAAACAGATAAAAAAGATACCTGTAGCGATTTGAAATGATATAAGATACAGCTACCTGAAGGTCAAAACTGCCACGAATTAAGTTTTTTACTACGAAAATAGACCCATTAATCCCGCCTTTTGAGGTGGGGGAGAGCAGGTAGTGGTTTCATTATTTTTGTGTATGGCTGATGACTGCGAAGCCACCTTGGGTTGATTATAAGAAAACCGCCACCTCAGTGAGGGGGGATGTTCAATATTTACCCCTTTTTGCAAGGTAGGTTCAAGAGATATGAAGCGATGACGAATAACACGAAGAATTACGATATAGGCTCTGATTATCTAGGACATTGAAAAATTATATTTAAATTACGGAGGATAAAATGCTAAAAGGTTCTATACCTGCTCTCGTTACTCCTTTCAAAAATAACGAGATAGATTACAATTCATTGGAAAAATTGTTAAACTTCCATCTTGAAAATCAAACAGATGGTTTAGTTTTGCTTGGCACTACAGGAGAGGGTGCCACATTAGCAAACGATGAGAAAGAAGCTTTGCTCAGATTTGCTGTCCAAAGATTAAAATCAAAACTTCCAATTATTGCTGGAACTGGCTCGAACAACCTTCCACATACAATTTCAGCAACTCAAAAGGCAGAGTCCCTTGGAGTAGATTATGCAATGATTGTTACACCTTACTACAACAAGCCAAATCAGGAAGGACTATATCTTTATTTTAAAGAACTGGCGAATAAAACGAATTTACCTATCATTATTTACAATGTTCCCGGTAGAACTGGAGTTAATATATCTGCTGAGACAGTTATTAAACTTGCAAATGATTTTCCAGAAAAGATAGTGGCTATTAAAGAAGCATCTGGAGACATCATCAAGGCAAGTAGGATAGTTCGCGATACTCCAGATAGTTTTGCTCTTCTATCTGGTGAGGATGCCTTGAATTTTCCTTTGATGTGTGTGGGGAGTAAAGGTGCTATTTCAGTCACTGCAAACGTTGTTCCCAAAGAAATGCACCTAATGTTAAACTATGCTCTTGAAGGTGATTGTGCAAGGTCTTTATCTATTCATCAGCATTTAATTGAGTTAAATGAAGTCTTGTTTATAGATACAAACCCTATCCCAGTGAAATATATACTTGCTCATCTTGATCTACTTGAAATAGGTTTCAGATTGCCTTTATGCCCAACCTCGGATGATAAAAAGGCAAAAATTATCGCTATCTTCAATGAGTTTAAAAATAAAATTCAATAAAAAAACTACTAAAGGGATAAATATAGGATTATTATGAGTCGAATTAATTCACCCTCAAAAACAGGTGATAATCCTGAAATAATCTTATGCAAAAAATCTCAACGATTTGAAAACATTATAGTTTGCACTATCAATTGTCGTGATAGATGTGCAGAGTATAGATTAAAATTTGACATCGATTTATTAAAAAAATACATCGAAACATACCCAGATTATGAAATGAAAGGAGTTATAATGCCAGTATCAAAACAAACAATTCCAACAACTACTAAAACGACAAAAGAAAAAATTTATTGGATAGTTGCCGAGGAAAACAAAGTACTCGAAGTAACTGAATCAGAAATTATCAACAATCCCGCTCAATACATTGGAAAACCTATGTATGAAAAGCCAAAGGACCAATATGAAATTATTGTGACTATCAAAAAGAAAGCTAATTAAGCTCTTAGTTTTAGTCTAAAAAAGGGTGTTTTGCCCTATATGTAAAGGAGTAAATAATGACAAATAAAGAACTAAAAAACATCAAAGATTTTCAACCAGCAAAGAAAATACCTGTGACCTTAACTACAGCTGGTCACCAAAGAGTTGATAATTATTTTTGGCTCAATGAGCGAGATAATCCTGAAGTGATTGCTTATTTAGAGGCTGAAAATAGCTATACTAACTCAATGATGAATGATACTGAGAAATTACAAGAAAAATTATTTTCTGAAATCACTTCTCGTATCGAAAAAGATGACAAATCTGTGCCTTATTTTCATAACGAGTATTATTACTATTCTCGATTTGAAGAAGAAGGCGAATACCCAATTTATTGCCGAAAAAAAGGGTCTCTGGATGCTCAAGAAGAAATCATACTTGATGGCAATAAAATGGCTGAAGATTATTCTTATTTTAATATAGGCGATTTTTCTGTTAGTCCAGACAACAAGCTCCTTGCTTACTGCATAGATACAATGGGAAGATTTATTTTTACTACTATGTTCAAAGATTTGCAAAGCGGGGAAACAATAGGAGCATGTATAGAAAATACTGATGGTTCTTTAGCTTGGGCGGATGATAATAAATCTTTGTTTTATGTTTTAAAAAATCCTGAAACTCTGCGCTCAGAAAAATTAATGCTTCATGTTTTGAACGGTAATCAACCAGATAAACTAATCTATGTTGAAGAAGATGAATCTTTTTACATGCATGTTTATCGCTCAAAATCAGAAAAAATGATTCTACTTAGCCTATCCAGTCATACGCAGTCTGAATATCGGTTTTTGAATTCTGCTGAACCTACAGGAAATTTTAAAATTGTGCAACCTCGTGAGGAAGACTTAGAATATCGAATTGATCACTTTGAAGATAAATTCTTTATTGTGACAAATTATCAAGCTAAAAATTTTCGTCTGATGGAAACCAATATTGATAATTCCCTAAAAGAAAATTGGAAGGAAGTTATTGCTCACCGTGACGATGTTTTGTTAGAAAAAATAGAGATTTTTAAGGACTTTTTAGTTGTTTCTGAACGGAAAAATGGGTTGATACAATTGCGTATAATCCCCGTTGTAGGTGATGAACACTATATGATTTTTGATGAACCTGATTATCTTACCTTTATTGGTCTTAACCCTTCTTTTAATACAGAAAAACTGAGATTTTGTTATACATCACTCACGACTCCATTCTCTACTTTTGAGTATGACATGATTACTCGTGAAAAAACTTTATTAAAACAACAAAAAATTGTTGGCGGTTACAATCCAGACGAATATGTTGCTAAAAGGCTTTATGCAACTGCAAAAGATGGTAAAAATATCCCTATCTCTTTGGTTTACAGAAAAGATACTGTTCTCAATGGCAAGACTGCATTATTACTGTATGGTTATGGTGCTTATGGATATTCTATAGACCCAATGTTTTCTTTATCTCGGATTAGTTTGTTAGATCGTGGATTTATTTACGCAATTGCTCATATTCGCGGGGGAGAAACCTTAGGTAGACAGTGGTATGATGATGGCAAACTTTTAAACAAAAAAAACACTTTCACCGATTTTATAGATTGTGCTGAGTTTCTTATTTCTGAAAAATATACTGATGCTGAACATTTATGTGCCTCAGGTGGTAGCGCTGGAGGGCTTTTAATGGGTGCTGTCGTCAATATGAGACCTGAGCTTTTCAAAGCTATACTCGCTGATGTTCCCTTTGTTGACGTTATAACTACTATGTGTGACAAAAGCATTCCTCTCACAACTGGTGAATTTTCTGAATGGGGTGATCCTGAAGATGAAAAATATTATGAATACATTATGTCATATTCTCCTTATGATAATGTGATTGCTCAAAAATATCCAAATATGTTGATTACAACTGGCCTTCATGATTCTCAAGTTCAATATTGGGAACCAGCTAAATGGGTAGCAAAATTAAGAGAGTTTAAAACAGATGACAATCTTTTATTGCTTTATACGAACATGGATGCAGGACATTCTGGCGCTTCTGGTAGATTTGAACAATACAGACAAGTTGTCTTACAATATGCTTTTTTATGTAAAATAATGGGTAACTCAATCCATTAAATATCCTAAAAATATTCTTTTATTTGACAAAAATCATAAGCTTTTTTTGGCACTACAAAGAATACATAGAGGTGAATATATAGACGAATAATATAATTTATAAGGTGGAATTATGAAAAAACTATTTTTTCTTTTAATTATTTTGGCTTCAATTGCTCTTATTGATGCCTTTGAGCCGAACTTTGTGACATTTCCCACAATTTCTCCAGATGGTAGAAATATTACTTTTATTTACAGAAGTGATTTATGGGAAGTTCCTTTTACTGGAGGCGTAGCAAGAAGATTAACAGCTTCTAATAGTGATGTAGGCAGACCAATGTATTCATCTGATGGTCTTTGGATTTATTTTGTTTCAGATAGAGAAGGTCGGTTTAAACTTTATAGGATACCCGCAGTTGGTGGTCAAGCAGAACTTCTGAGTAATGAATATTTTCGGATAAGAGATGTTTACTCAAATGAACAATCAATTCTTGGTATAGTTTCCTATCCCGGCGAACAGAGTATTTTTGTAAGATTTGATGTTGGCACAAAAAGATTTACCGAAATTTCAGGATTTGCTGGTGAAACTGCAACAATATCTAACGATGGAAAGAGTATCGTATTTAACAGATTTGAGGACACTGATAGACCTGCTTATCAAGGATCTATAAGTGGTGAGCTGTGGCTTTATGAAATAGAAAAAGAAGAGTTTACAAAATTATCACAAGGTGATTTTACTTATAGCTATCCAAGGTTTTCTAGAGTCCATCCAAATAGAATTTATTTTGTCAATTCAGATGGAAAAGATTTTCAACTATTTTATATGGATGGCTTTGACTATTCGACAAAAACACAATTAACTTTTTTTGATGATTGGTCAGTGAGAAATATATCTGTCTCTCACAACACCGATAGAATTGTTTTTGAACTTTTCGACGAAATATGGCGATTTGACCCTGAAACAGAACTTAGTGAAAAAGTAAGTATCACTATTCTTGAAGATAATCTACCCTATACTACTGTTTATAATAAATTTGATAGCGAATTAACGAATTTTACAGTTTCACCAAATGGAGAATTACTTGTTTTTTCACATAAATATGATTTATTTGCAGTTCCAGTTAGTGGTGGCAATGTCCGGCAGCTTACTTTTGACCAAAAAGGAATTTTTCAAATAGTGATATTGGATGATAATGAAACTATCTATTTTAGAGCATTAGAAAGAGGAATTCCGAGACTTTTTAAAACAAATATTAAAGACCATATTCTGACTAACTCAAGAGAAGCAACTTTAGTTGATTGGTCAAAAGATAAATATATTTTATCTATCAGTCGCAATGATCAAAAGGATATTTACATTTTATTCAACAATAATGAATCAAGACATAAATTAGCTTTCTTGGCTCAAAATGAACAGATTACAGAACTTTTCCCTAATGAAAGAGTACTTACTCGTCCAGCAAAAACAAAAGATAATGCAAAACAATTTTATATATCATCTGACGATATTGATGAAGTCAAATTTTTGAAAATTAATGACATCAGAGCTAATACAATTGAGGAAATTTTTGTTTCTAGTGATTTGGGTTCTCTTCTTTTAAACGATGATGATACACATCTTTTTTTAAGTTCATGGGGAGATATAAAAATCGTAAATTTAGTTAATGATAGGCAAGTTCAAGATGACAATTGGGAAAAGATTGTTCCAGGAAGCTCTATGCCCGATACAACACCATCTAGAGAATGGGATATTAATAGAGACAATTTTAGCTCAAGAATAAGGAATGTAGTCTCTGAAAGCGGATGGGTTAACCCTTTATATGCTACAAATGATTCTACTCTAGTTTATGTAAATTGGACAATGGCTACTTTAAATAGTATAAATTTTGATGGTTCTGATAAAACGGAAATTCTTAAATTTGGTGAAAATTATACCTTTCCAGATTTTGAACTTTCACCAGACAGAACACATTTTTATTATGTTCAAGATGATAACTTACACAAATTTAATATGACTACCGAACAAAGTGAGGGTATCTCTTTTGAATATGAGTATGAATATGATATATTAAGGCTAAACCAAACAGTCTTTGAAGAAGTATGGGGTGATTTTGGACATTTTTTTTATGATCCAGATATGCACGGTCAAGACTGGGAAGCTCTTTTTGAGAAATTTTCACCATTTACAAAAAATTTGTTAGAAGTTTCTCATTTAGCTAAAGTCATAGATGAAATGATTGGTCGTGTAAATGCTTCTCACACAGGTTACAGCGCAAGAAGTGAAAGCAACGATAATACAAGAGAAATAGCTTTTGCTGGTTTTGTTCTTGATTTTAGATCTATATTGTCAGAAGGAATTAATATCAAAAAGATTTATTTTGATTCGGTATTATATCAACAATACGGGATTCGAGAAAATGATGTTATACTCGCTATAAATGGTCAAAATATAAATTCCAATACAGAAATAACCCCTTTATTTGTCGGAAAAGAAAATCAAGATATAAGCTTGAGGATAAGAACACCAAGAGGGATAGTAAATGCTATAGTGAAAGGCATTTCTTGGGAAGATCAATGGCAAATGAGATATGATGATATGGTATTGAACAATATAAAATCAGTGAGAGAGAAAACAAATGGAAGAATAGGTTATCTTCATATTCAACAGATGGATTGGAATAGTTTAAATAAATTTAGAGAAGATTTTTTTGCTGTAAATTTTTATACTGATGCAATGATTATTGATGTCCGTTCTAATCCCGGTGGTAGAATTAGTGACAGATTACTTGAAATGATTTCAAGAAAGCCTTATAGTTATCTAAGTTGGAGAAGTGACAGTGCTATAACATCCGATCCAATCTCTTATCAAAAACCTTTAGTTGTTTTAATTGATGAAAATTCCTATTCTGATGCTGAAGTTTTTGGCATACTGTTCAATGATTTAAATCTTGGAACAATCATTGGGATGCCAACAAGTGGAAGTGTAATTGGGACAACTTCATCGATTTTAATTGACGGCTCAGAAATGAGATTGCCGATGATGGGTCTATATAGGCTCAATATGGAAAATATGGAAAATACAGGTGCAAAACCTGATATAGAAATTCCAAGATTACCTAGTGATATAGTTAAAAGAGAAGACCCACAACTTGAAAAAGCTATTGAGTATCTTTTGGAAAGAATTGCAAAATAATTAAATAAGGATGAAATTATGATTATTTTTTGCAAACTTTTTATAGAGAGAAATAAGAGATTAAGAAAGCTAGCGGGATGTCTTTCTGGTGAAGATGCCAAAATATTTGAAGAAGCTCTTGCAGAATGTAGGACAATTAATTATGAGGCTTGGAAATGAGGTATATTCTTGATACAAATATTGTTATAGCTTACTCAAAAAAAGTCTATTTAATATTTTTGTGTTTAAGGAAACATAGAAAAATATATAAGGAGCTTATGAAACATGTCAAACTTACACAAGAACTATGTTAATGACCTAGATTTATTCACAAAAGCCCAAGTCAAGTTAAATGATTTGGGGATTGATTTACATGATGCTGTAGAAGATTATTTAAAAATGATACTTAATAGTGATAATAATCAATTAATGGCTACATTAAAAAGCAATAGCAAAAATAAAAAAACGATGAAAGATTTCAGAGGCATTTTAAAGGGTAAAATCTGGATAGCTGATGATTTTGATGCCCCACTTGACGACATGAAGGATTATATGGAATGAAATATTTGCTTGATACCCATGTTATGATGATTTTGGTGTGTTACCCAAAAAGATTCTTGAAATAATTGAAAATCCAGACAATGAACTATATGTTTCTTCTGTATCGATTTGGGAGATAGCTATCAAAAAAAGTTTAAATAAACTGGAGGAGAATTAAACGATGCTGACGATAAAAGAGATTTCAGAAAAACTGACTTCTGTCTTTGAGCAAAATGGTGTTTCAAAGGCTATTTTATTTGGTTCTTATGCAAATGGAACTGCTACAAAGGAAAGTGACATTGATATTGTAGTAGAGACAGAGCCTCATATCAGAGGATATAAGTTCGTAGCTTTGGTTCGACCGATATTGGATGCACTAAACATAGAAGAAATGGACTTGATATCCAGCCGTAGCGTCGTGCCAGATGGACCAATAGCGAATGAAATAAACAAATCAGGAGTGGTGATTTATGAACGAAAAGGGTAGAAATATTTTTAATATATAAGGAGGGATTGAATGCCAACTATAGCAATGTTTCTCGGAATTTTAATTAAAATGAATTGGATGGACAAAGGACAACATAATGCACCACATTTTCATGCTTATTATGGTGAATTTGAAGCTGTATTTACCTTAGATGGCGAGCTTTTAGAAGGTGATTTTCCTAAAAGACAATCTGCTTTTGTGAAAGCATGGGCTTTAATTCACGAAGATGAATTGCATGCAAACTGGAAACTCGCAGTCAATGGCGAGGAAACCTTTAAAATAGACCCTTTGAAATAAAAGGAGAGATTAAAATGACAGAACAAAATGAAATATTACAAGGCAAACCACTTGGACCAAGAATAACAGCAGTCGAACCATTAGATGATTACCAGCTCTTACTCACCTGGACAAATGGCGAAAAAAGAATATTTGACGGAAATAAACTTTTGTATCATAAAGTGTTTGAACCTCTAAAAAATATTGTCCTCTTTAAAAATATTAAGATTTTTAATGGAACTATTACCTGGGAAAACAATTTAGACTACTGTCCAGATACCCTCTATTTAGAAAGTTTTCCTGTCCAGAAAGGATAGATTGTTTACTATGCTTAATTTTCTAGCTGATATGTCGATTATAGCCACATTACTATTCCGATAGGAAATCAAGCTTTGTAGAAATAGATTTATTTTTTTGCTGGTTTCCAATCAGAAAAATAAATCTCTAAGAGATAAAGAAATTTGAGATTTCTGAAGACAGCATCATTTTTTCACCAGCAGATAAATGAGTCACTCCGAAAAGTCATCTCGTAGAGATTAAAGCTCTGTAGAAACGAATATAAGCACCATGCAGCATCTCGTAGGGATGCTACAAAATGTGCTAATATCTTGGTTGCATCCCTACGGGATGCTGATTTGATGTATAACCCTTTTTCTACAGAGCTGCACATACCTAAAGGCATGTATTAGGTATAATTTAATTATTTAATATTTCAGAATGGGCTCATAAATCAATTCTCTACATCAAAGAAAGTAAAAGGCAAAATTTTTGAAACAGATTGAGATATTGGATTGTTTATACAATGTGATTTATATGTTGTGAAATATGAAAAGAGGTAATTTATGAAAACTTTAATTCATGAAGGCTATTTTGAGGACAGGTTATTTTATATAACTGAAGAGCAATAGATAATGCAAAAAAGTCAAAAAAGGAATTTTGATTTTGTAGTTGATGTGCCACCATTACCAGATAGTTTTTTTGACCCATTACCTGATGATGAGCTTGATTTATGGAGTCTGTAGGATATTTTATGATTAAACAAGGCATAAAGGTTTATATAGAAACCTCTGTAATAAGTGGTTTTGGCAGAAAAAGATTTCACAATGATTTGATGAAGTTCTTTGATTTGATTCGTGAGGGAGTTTTTATTCCGATTATTTCTGAACATACATTATCTGAGTTATATGATGATGATACTCCGATTGAAGTTATTGAAAACTTAAACACAATAGATTATAAACAGTTAGCTACGACAGATGAAATGATTAATCTTTATGACAAATATATGGAAAAAAGAATTGTCGATGAAAATTTCAAGTCAGATGCTATGCATGTAGCAATTGCAACTATTTTGAAAGTGGATGTGTTAGTGAGTTGGAATTTAAAACACATTGCCAACGAAATTACAATACCTCTATTTAATAAAGTAAGTATTAAAGAGGGATACACAACTCTAGAAATAAAAAACCAGAGGAGATAATGTAGTATGGAAACAAAAATCAAATTAAAGCCAGGATACGACCCTGATAAATACAGGGATAAGCTTTGCGAGATTTTTAACAAAAATCAAGGTACAATGACAATGCGTGATTATATGATATATCGTAGTGAAAAACTTAGAAAATCACCATTGTTTAGAAAATTTGAAAATGAGGATGAGGCTTTGAAACCTGAAAATAAAGAAGCAAAATGAGTAAAGAAATTAGATTAAAACCCGGCTATGACCCTGACAAATATAGGGATGAATTATGCAAAAGAGGAGAAAAAATTAGAAGTACAATGACTAGTCAAGAATACATAACCTACATCAACGAAAGAGGTAAAGAGCTTTCTCAACTAATCAAATCAGGAAATGTCGCTGATATATATAAACCTGAGATTAAAGAGACACTATGAGTAAAGAGATTAAGCTAAAACTAGGCTACGACCCTGATAAATACAGGGACAAGCTTTGCGAGATTTTCAATAAAAATCAAGGCTCTATGTCAATAGAAGAATATTTGATTTTTGGAAATGAAATAATATGATTTACCTTGCACACTACTAAGTTGTGTGACTCTTAATAGATATGATTTACACCATATGTGTCAATTTTTCACAACTTTTGTCCGTAGTGCCAATCTCTGATTGGCTTTTACAACGGTTTGTAATATCCGGAGATTGCCGCTACGAACAAAAGTTGACACTTATGGATTTACACTTATGAACAACTCCCTCTCTTCACACACATCAAGTGGTTTGTGAAGGGAGGAGGGTATAAGGAGACTAATGTTACTTTCTTTTTCTACATAGTATCATCTCCAAAGCGGGATGTGTTCTGTTAGTTCTAATGTTAAATCAGCTTATGTCAGATAACAAGATAGAAAACCTTGCCCACTTATACAATTGCCTATATAGTCTAAAATTTCCATCCAATTGCTGTCACTGGCCGTATCACAAAATTTTCTGTATCACCAAATTGACCACCAATATCGAAACCAAGTCTAAAATTTGCTCCAGAATCATGAACAAACTTATAACCAGTACTAGCAGCAAAAGCTCCATTGTGATATGTTATCTCCCCGCTTTTGTGATAGGAATACTCACCTATTCCACCAAAATAAAATCCCCCAGAACGACCATAATGAACATAGAGCACACTTAATCCTATTCCCAAACCACTGAGATAATCATCGTTTTGAGCACCAACAGAAGGGAAACGAACCTGAAGCTGAGTATTTGCCCTTCCTTTGTTGATTTCTATACTGACATCAGGTCCATACAAGGCAAATCCTGATGGGTCAGCAGAAATCCCAAATGAAGTCTTTTTGGCATAATTTTCTCTAGTCCCATCACTATAAATAATCTCTGATATCTGTGATGTTGACAATACTCGAACTAGTCCCTCGGGCTGATTCGCTGGTCTGTACCTGATTTCACGAGAGGATATCTCGGTAATATTGGCATGTATGATAGTTTTGTTGTTTAATACTATTGTATCATCATCCCTATTTTCAGAAATAAAATCAAAGTGAAGGTTGTGCGATTTGTGTCCATTGAGCATTTTGACTTGCCTTTCATATCCTTCCTTTTCTACTACGATTGCAAAAATAGGTGGAGCCAAAGTAGAGATTTCAATAGATTTTTGTGTAGGTGTCGTGTCCTCATGAATAATATCAGATGGACTAAAAGAATATTGATTGTATTGATAGGTAAGTATTTTTACTTGTGCTTCAGTAGGGTTGCTGGTGATATTAAAATGTCTGGTAGTAGTACACCCTGTAAACCCGATTATCATAGAGATAATTATAGTAACTAGTAAATTTACTTTATTCATTTTTAAACTCCTCTAAATTTTCATTAAAATCATTAGTGATATTTTCGTTTAAAGAGATGTTTTCTCTCTGAAGATAGATTTCGATGTTCTTTGGATATGACCAAAACATAGCGTTGTTTAAATCTACAAATATACCTATACCGAGATTTAAAATATTTAAAAAATACAACCCATAACCAGCACCCAGCTTCACGCCAATAAACTGTATATCAGTTTCATATCCTTCTTTTTCTGCGATTATCATAGAAAATCTTCCTCTTGGAAGATTGGCTTCTACTGGTGCATTGGACACAAAAACAACATTGGGTTCTATTAACTTTTTTACCGACCACACAAAGGGATTAAAGCTTGATTTTGGTTCCTGATAAATTGTCACCTTGGTATCTGGAACATTACTTTCGATGAATATTTTTTGTTGTGCCCCCAGTATCATCGTAGCGCACCCTGTAAATGTCAAACAGGGTATCAAAAACATAAATATAAAAAATCGTTTCATTTTTTATCTCCTTTTTTTCTCATTATTTTAAAGCCATGGTATCTTCACAATAAATGTAAAACTGTGGGTATTAGTTTTAGCTTTATGCCCATCAAGGATTGTTTGGGAAAATGTTCCGTGTGAGTATTCATATCTGAAATTTGGAAAAAATTCTATCCCAATAGTGAGCGGAATATCACTAATCCATGTCTTACTTTGGTGCGGACCAGATAAAAGCCAGGATGCTCCCACTCCGATATATGGATACAGAAATTCCCAGTCTAAAAAATCATATCGGAGATTTAAAGAAATGTCTAAATAACTGCGTTCAACTACATCATCATAATTTATTTTGTAGTTTCTTTGAGCGTATTTATATACCTCTTCAAGCTCAAACAGGTTTTTACCTTTGATTTTCAATTGCCAAAGATCAGTTACACCTATATGAAAACCATTTGCAGGCTGAAATTTATTTTCACCTGCAACTGATTCTGATAATGACGAATTCGAAATACCGAAAAAGATTGAGTTAGATTTAGAATTCGCACTCTCTTTCCTCTCAAGGGCAAATAGCATATTTAACGCTAACCCAAGCACTAAAATTAATACGAGTCTTTTCATAGACCCTCCTTGTTTGTTTTTATTTATAGCATTTCCACTTGACATTGACCAGTACCGTAGCGGCGATTTCCAATCGCCATTTGGCAATCGGAGATTGCCGCTACATTTAATGTCAAGTAGAAATGCTGTAGTAACTCGAACTTTCTAGTTCGAGATAGTTTTCTATTAGATTTTCCAGCTGGAAAGCTGACACTACGGACTATCTCAAAGAGATTCAGTTTTTTTTGAAAACAATTTACCCTATTCTCTTTATTTCCTCTCAAAATCATTTTTTATCAGAAAATGATTTCGAGAGGGTGTTTCTTTTGAGGGGGGAGAGAAGGATTGGGATTTTCTTTTTTCTACAGAGTTTGAATTCCTAGCGGAATTCGATAATCGGAAATTTTCTCTACAGAAGATTGATTTTCTTGTTGAATGATGAAAGATGAGATTTCTGCTACGGAGATTGGAAATCTCATCTTCAGAACTACGAAACTTGCAAGATATTGTGTTGTAACTGTTTATTTTATTGGCAGATAGTCGGGGGGGGGGGGGGGGAAAAAATTTTTTTTTTTAAAAAAAAAAGGGCAAAGGGGGGCAAAACCCGGGAAAAGGGAAAACACAAAGCCTTTTTTTGAA
>WRLO01000026.1 GCA_009777575.1 Candidatus Cloacimonadota bacterium | reverse complement strand
CATAAATACCTCACTATATATGACAATTATACTTGATATAACTAATATACCATATATTCGTTACAGAAAAATGTTGCTATTTATAGAATAATTTGTTTATATGACAATTATAAGAGAAAAATTTAGGTTTCATAACAAAAGATTCATTATTTCAAAAGCAGCATTCTTTTTATCTGTGAAAATTCATCCGTTTTAAAAACATAAAGATACATTCCGCTTCCTAATTCTACACCCTTTTCATCTCTGCCGTTCCAAACTATTGAATGCTTTCCACTTTTTAGCTTTGAGTCTATTAAATTTAGGATTTTTTGCCCTCTAATATTGAATATATCAATGTTGACATTAGTATCTAAAGCCAATGTAAAAACAATGGTTGTTTCTGGATTGAAAGGATTTGGAAAATTTCCAATCAATTCAGTCTTTAGAACGGGTAGGTTCTCATCATTATCTGAGGAATCATCAATCTCAATCTCAACTGATATAGGAGTTGATATGCCTGTTTGATAAACAGCCTCAACACTATAAATATGAGTTCCTACTGGAACATTATTTTCAGTAAAGGTTGTTTCAGTGACAACAGTTGCTGAAACCAGATTTTCATTTCTATAAACATTAAAGCCTATAGGGTTTCTCTTCTTTATTTCTTGATTCTGGCGACTATTAAGCCGTTCTTGACTCATCTCAAGATTCGCATTAGTGTCGTGAATAGCGCTGTCCATTTCCCATACCAAAATCACTGTATCGATATTTACAACCTGAGCTACAAGATTTTTGGGAGCAAGTATATTTTCTATATTAGCAGAGACTTTATTGGAAGGGTCTGATTCGACATTGGGAGATGAATAAACAGCTGTCACCCAATATTCATATTCTAAACCTATTTCTACATTTTCATCTATAAATTCAAGTGTTGTTGTTTCATTGAGTAGTATCCCATTTCGATATATTCTATAATTTGCCAGAGTACCAAAGATTTGTGTAAAAGGTTCTTGCCAGTTTAAATAGATTTTTTCATTATAACCTTTGGCTTCAAAACTTTGAGGTGGTTCAATAACGAAAGTATAAATACCAAATCTTGTATTTGTGACACCTGTTAATAATCCCGTTGCATTAGGAAAAGGGTCAAGATTTGGCGACCCTGCTTGATTTGACCTCCACCAAATATTTCTATTGATATCTGAAATATTTGAATATTGAAAAACATTTCCAGCTCCAAAAAGAATATTTCCGTCTTTTATTGCCATTAAAACGAGGTTTCCTCCTTGATAGTTAAAGGGAGTATCAAACTGTATTTCTACTTCGTTGATACCTTCAGAAAAGACTTCTAAATCACCAGAAAATACAAGAGTAAATTGCTCATATGCTACCCAATCTGTTTGATGAGAAAAAAAACTTTTTTCGGTGGTTGTTAAATAAATTTCAACCTCATTTCCTTGATTCACTAACGTTGGACTACCCGTAAAAAGAACCGTCATTTGGTATATTAGCCCTTTTGCTAATTCATGTTCATAAAAAATGGTTTGTGTTATGCTATCTCGAGTATTGTAATTGACAAAAGAATAATTCAGGGCTTCATTACTATTCTTGTTTCCGATATACGCTTCAGCTGTTCCTTCAGGGATGACTCTGACTTCCAATATGTTTGTTTTGTTGTTTCTTTCTCTTTCGTCTATATCCCATTCCAACAATGCATATATTTCATAGTCTCCTAAGACTGTAGGCATCCATTCTAGGGATATATGAGCTGATTCTAAATGTTCCAATGTTACACCCGGAACTGTTACCAAAGGTGCATCATTCCCCACTTCCAGCAAATGGATATAATAACCAAAAGCAGGATTTTCTCCAAGATTACGAACATTTACAGTAAATATGGAAACCGTGTTCAATGGAGCTCCTATCAAGCCAATCAAGGAGGCTGCCGCTAAATCATATTCCAATGGTCTGACCATTTGCAAGGTTTTAAATGCGTTTATTCTTCCAGTTCCCAACCGACCCGCATATCCCGGATTTAAATGGTCTATTGGATCAGTGCCTTCTCTGATATAGTTTATTACTTCATCTACTGTCAGATTAGGGTTTTGTGACCATACTAATGCTGCCAATCCTGCTACCATAGGGGAAGCCATTGAAGTTCCTCCAGCTTGTCTCCAAGAATCATTGCCATTTGCGGTAAATGAAGTAGAATAAATATTTGATCCCGGTGCAGAGACATCTACATTGAATCCGAAATTTGATGCTTGTCCACCTGAATAAATCGACCTCATATCATTTATATCTGTCGCTGCTACTGTCAGTATTCCCACTGCTGAAGCTGGATAAACAGGACTGGTAAAAATATTTTGATTTCCGTTTCCAGCTGCTGCAACCACCAGAACATTGTGAGCTTTTGCATAAGCTACTGCATCGTTTGCTATACTTGCGCTGCCACCACCACCCCATGAACAATTGATGATGTTCGCTCCAGCATCTACCATATAATATATTCCATGATAGGCATTGAATATACTATTGGAAAATGAACCATATGGTGAATGTTTTGTCGCTAATATGCTTGATGAATAGGCTAATCCGGCCATTCCAGCGCCATTGTCTCCAACTCCAGCTGCAATTCCCGCTACATGAGTGCCATGATCGCTGCCATTGCCTGTTTGAAATGGATTATTGTCTTGACCGCCTGAACCTGTAGAATAAAAATCCCAACCCAATACATTTCCCCAATATATTGCTCCTCCTTGATCTTGAATGCCGGATGAACCATATGATCCTGTGATTTCACCAGCTTCCCAGATGATTTCCATCTCTTCCATTTCTGATTGGTTGACCCACATATTTGCCATAAGGTCTATGTGATTCCATTTTACTCCAGAATCGACTATTCCTATCACAATATCAGGATCTCCTGTTTGAATTGCCCAAGCATTAAAAGCTTGAACCTTTTCAAGCCACCATTGTTCACTAATATCAGGATCATTGGGGATATAATTTGTAGAATTTTGAGAAGCATAATGATGAGGAATGTGTTCAAACATCCTATTTATAGCTTCTTTTTCTGCAAACATTACATATTCTTTATCCGATAAGATTTCTATCAATTCGTCTGTTCGAGAAGGATCTTCAATTTGTAATCGAAAAGTATTCATCGGATACCTACCATTGCGACTCCATGTTTGATTTTTCACCACAAACATCCGCTCTAAAGAGATTATTTGAAATTCTTCAGCTAATTCGTTGAACCATTCAAATGGAGTGACAATCAGTCCATTTGAGCGTGTTATATTGATTTCGCCTCGAGTATTTCCAATCAAATCAACACTAAGATTTATGGTAACAATTCCCGGATAAAAAATTTCATTCTCATATCCATTCATTTCCATAGTAGTAACAATGACTACCAATAAACATAAAACAATAAATTTTGTTTTTTTAAACATTTATTCCTCCGTTATAGTTTTTATTATCTTTAAATCTATATATTATCCATTATTTCAACATCAACATCCTCATTGTTTTACTATATTCATCTGTAATCATTTGATAAAAATAGACCCCACTGCCGACAGAACGACCAAAATCATCTAACCCATTCCAGATCACCTGGTGTTCTCCTGAAATCCTGAAATCATTCAAAAGTGACTTGATTTTCTGTCCTCTGATATTAAAAATGTCAATCGAGACCATTGAATCTACTGCGAGATTAAATCTGATTGTTGTTTCTGGATTAAAAGGATTTGGAAAATTACCAAGTAACTCTGTTATTAAAGGCAAAGCATTTTCATCTTTATCTGATAAATACTCCTTTGTGGTAAAGCTAAAGACCTGATTATCTGTAGAATCTCCATATTCATTAAATGCTATGACAGACCAATAATATATAGTCTCATATTCTAAGTCTATTTCAAATGTGTATTCAGTCGTATCAGGAGGTAGTATGATTGTTTTGCCTCTCCCATCGTCGTTGCGAGGTTCTTTACTTGAATTTCCCACGAAGCAATCTCGGAGCGGGGGAGACATTATATGTTCTGATTCAATATAAAACCTCAATCCCTCAATCTCACCCCCCTCAGTAGGCAATGTCCATTTAAATACAGGTCTCAAACCAACCTCGACTGCTTCATTCTCAGGTGTCAATAACACTACTGGGTTGGGTGTTACTTCTCTTTCAATTTTTATGGTTATTACATTTGAAGGATTAGACACACCATAATTGTCTACATAATAAGCCGTAACATAGTATGTATAAATTGTACCAAGCAGCACATCAAAATCAATGAAACTATTTTCTGTGAAATTATCTTTTATGCAGATATCATCACGATATATTCTATAGTAGTCAAAAGCTCCACTACTGCCTTCGTCTGGATTTTCCCAGGTTAAAAAGACAGCTATTTTTGAAAGAGAGTTGTCGGAGTATTGGAGATTGGAAATCTCCTCTACGACTTCTGGTAAATTGTAATGGAGATTGGAAATCTCTTCTACGAGTCCTGGCAAATTGTAATGGAGATTGGAAATCTCCGCTACGACTCCCAACAAATTGTTAGGTGGATAAAACACAAACGGTGGTATAGTCATTAAATATGGATATCCATCATTTACTATAGGTTCTATAGACCACACAGAATCAAAATTCCAACCATTTTCTATGTATGTCTCAATTTGTTTCATCTCAGAAGTTGGTAAACCATAGCTATTTATGATTTGAGTAATGCCATTGTCATTTACAACATTTGATTTTCCTACGGTTTCAATGTCAAAATAACTGTTTATTACTAAAACATAACTACCTGCATAAGCGCCCCCCAATATAGCTGCTCCTGGACCCAGCACATACCCGGTGACATAAGAGTTTTCTATAATACCCCCGCTAGTATTACCAGCTATCCCACCTGTATTGTAATTGCCACTGACTATTCCTGTAGTATAACAATTCAAAATATAACTACTCGAAATTTCACCAGCAATGCCTCCTACAGAAATAGTCCCAGAAACATTGCCACTAAAATAACAATTCTGAACAATACTATTATTAGTTAAACTAGAAACTATTCCACCAGCTTCGGCCCAGCGACCCGGCACATAAACACCTATAATATTTCCAGTTGCATAACAGTCTGTTATAATCGAATCTGTTGCTAAGCCTGCAATACCACCCACCATTGTTGGACCATAAGTTCCACGCGCAGTGATGTTTACAGATGAATAGCTGTTCATAATAGTCGAAGAAAAAAGACGTCCTACTATTCCAGCTGCTGATGCCATAAATTGGGGTGTATCCTCTGAATTTATATTACCAGATGTATAGCAATTGCGGATTAAGGAATTCATCGCCGTTTCAGCTATGCCATATACATAGCTTCCACCTAAATCGACACCAACAACTCCTAAATTCATGATAATAGAACTCTCGATATATTCAAACAAACTTGCATAACCATTACGAAGGGCATATAAATTGCTAATGACATGACCTGCTCCATTATAAACACCTACGAATACTCTTATATGGAATGGAGATGTAAGCTGTCCAATCGGCTGAAATCCGTTCATATTGTTCCAAAACCTTGTTTCAGAAGCATCGATATTATCTGTTTGGATTAGGTAAACTGGCGTATAGCGATTTATATACCAATCCTCATAATTTTCAGAAAACCATCGCAGGTTTGCCAGATTGCTTATGAGGTATGGGTTTGCCTCTGTGCCTGCATCTGGGTCATTGTAGTTTGAGGGTTGCTCGGCTATGGTTTCTGCATTTAAAAAGCAAAAACATAGCATGGTTACAACGATATATAAAATTGTTTTAAAATTTATTTTATTTCCCATTTTCTGTTCCTCCTATTGTAAATCGAACTTTTTAGTTCGAGAATCATCGTCAAATTGAAAAGTTGACGCTACCATTTTAGAGAAAGATTTATTTTTTTTCTTTCCCATATTCTCCAGCTACATCTTTAGCCAATTTTCTGATTCTACCTATATAAGATGCCCTTTCAGTCACGCTGATCACTCCGCGAGCATCAAGGAGATTAAATGCTGAAGAGCATTTCAATAAAAAATCATAAGCCGGGTAAACTAAGCCTTCAGCAAGCATTTTTCCACACTGTTTTTCATTTATTTCAAACCTATCGAAGAGTTCTTTTGTATCTGATAACACAAAATTGTATTTCGAAAATTCCTGTTCTTTGACAAAGAAAAAATCACCATATAATACTTCATCGTTCCATTTGATATTTTTGAAATCGTCCACATTTTGTATATACATAGCCAATCTTTCTAAGCCATATGTCAATTCTACACTGATAGGAAAGACCTCAATGCTGCCCATTTGTTGAAAATAGGTAAATTGTGATATTTCCATCCCATCCAACCATACTTCCCAGCCAAGTCCCCAAGCTCCTAATGTAGGAGATTCCCAGTCGTCCTCGACAAATCGAATATCATGTTTTTCTGTCTCTATTCCAATTTTTCTCAAACTTTCTAAATAAAGATTTTGAATATCATCCGGCGAAGGCTTGATAATCACCTGAAACTGATAATAATGTTGAAGTCTATTAGGATTTTCACCATATCTACCATCTTTAGGTCTTCTACAAGGCTGTGCATAAGCTATTTTAGCTGGTTCTTTCCCCAATGCTCCAAAAAATGTATTGGGATGAAATGTGCCTGCACCCATCTCCATATCATATGGCTGTAGGATACAACATCCCTTCTCTGCCCAGTATTTCTGTAATTCGAGAATTATGTTTTGAAAATTCATAAAATCTCCTAAAATTTAATTGTGTTAAATTTCTTTTATAGTCCTTACTTGTCAAGATAATCTTAAAAAATCGCTTTTTTAATTTTAAATGTCTATATATTCATAAAATACTTGACTTTATTAATAACACAAAATAATTGGTTCGTTATTGATATTTTTATAGTATTTCAACTTAACATTAGACAAAATATTATTAATTAAAATGAGGTTAAACAAATGAAAAACAATAAGTTATTTTGTTCCCTTACACAAGAGAGGAAAGGCAAGGATGAGTTCCCTCTGAAAAGTCATTTATATCAATCATACCTTGCATATGCCTTTAGGTATATGAAGCTCTGTAGAAAATGAGGTATAATCACAAAACTGCATCCCGTAGGGATGTAACCAAGAAATTGGCACATTTTGTAGTATACTTACGGGATATGGCATGGTGTGTATATGCCTTCCTGCTGAGCCAGCATCCCTACAATATGGCTTTTCGGAGAGGGCTCATGGAT
This sequence comes from Candidatus Cloacimonadota bacterium, assembly GCA_009777575.1. Taxonomy (GTDB): domain Bacteria; phylum Cloacimonadota; class Cloacimonadia; order Cloacimonadales; family WRIO01; genus WRLO01. The sequence continues at coordinate 34,192 of WRLO01000026.1, read as the reverse complement.
GTATTTCCGCTTATAAAACACTCACAGACAAAATTCTTTTCTAAAATTTGCATAACCACAGAAATAATAATAATTTTTTTGTTTTTAGTTTTTTCTCAAAATATTTTTGCCAATAATTTTTTTTCAGAATCAGAGGCATCGTTTAGTTTTCTCAATGTTCCTGAGTTTGATTTTTCGTATAGATTGGTCAATTTTAATACTCATCTTGATTATATGGTAAATTATGACCTGTTTCTGATAGGAGATTTGAGTATTGGCAGATTAACAAAATTGAGACATGAAGACTTAAAAATGTATGATGATGTTTTATTACCAGAATACTTTTTTGGTTTTGTTGCTTATAACGAGGACGATTTTAGGATAGCTGGTTCATTTTCAAGAGATACCGATTTAAATCAAAATAATATTAATTTTTCTCTAGATTATCTGCTCCGGCTTGGGGTAAATGGTTTATTATGGTCTGCCAATTACACTTATTCAAATTACCCTACAATAGTTTTTCCAGATCTTTTTGAAATTCAAGGCGATGATCATACCCATGATTATAGATTTTCGTTAAAATACAGATATGGAGACAGAGATGAAAGTATTAGGTCTGTTCAACATCGTATTCAACCGACAAATAGAAGCAATTCTAAAAATTGGTTATTTTTTGAAATTGGCTCTGAAGTTATTATAAATAGATGGAATAACAATGTAGATAGATTTGATGCTCAAGGAAATAAAATCGGACAACATACCAATACTCGGATAACAAACACCATAAACCATGATATAAACATAGATTTTAGGCTTAATAAAGATAGATTTATTTCTGTTTATTCTATGATTTATTCTTGGCAAGATGATAGGGTTCGTTGGCAACCAAATGAAAATTTTCCGATTTTATGGGGTGAAGATGTCTCTGAAGATATACTGCCTTTTTATTCGTTTAATTATATGAGATACTGGGAAGATATTTTAGGAATCAGAGGTTCTTTTTTGCGTTTTGACAAAGATAATATCAATGCCTTTGATTTTTCCGTGGTTTATCTGTGGGAAATAAATAAAAACTATAATCTACCAATAACATTACACTATAGAAGAGAATTTGGAAAAGATATAGATAGCTTGAATTTATATGGACTAATGCTTAAATTCAGATTTGGTGATAGAGACAAGAATGTCAGAAATATTCAGCATCGTTGATAGCGGATATATTCAAAACAAACATCAATATCCAAATTTTAAAAACACTCCCCATAGATTTCACATTTTACTTGACAAAAAAAACTAAATAATTTTTTTAACTCAATGAGATATATTTTCTGACAAAAAATATTATTTTGTCTGAATAAAATACATCCCTAAGAAAATCTTTTGGAGGTAATTTTGGAAATAACAGTATGCGTAGGAAGTTCTTGTCATATAAGAGGTTCGCATAGTTTTATTGACTATTTACAAAAAGCTATAGCTACGAATAAACTAGAAAAACATATAGTTTTAAAAGCAAGTTTTTGCATCGGGCACTGTTCAGAGGGTATCAACATCAAAGTCAATGATGAACGAATAGTCGTGACAGGTTTGGATGATTTAAAAGAACTATTTACCAATCGCTTGATAGAAGAAGCAAAGAAGGAAACATGCACCCACTGATAAAAACTGCCAAAACAAATTGTAAAGATTGTTGCAAATGTATTCGTCATTGCAATGTAAAGGCTATATGTGTAAAAGATGGTCATGCACATATCGTGCCAGAAAGATGTATATTGGATGGAAAATGCGTTCAGATATGTCCACAAAATGCAAAAAATGTTATCTCTAAACTTGATGATGTAAAAGCATTATTAAAATCAGGCGAATTTGTAGTTATGAGCCTTGCGCCTTCATTTCCAGTGGTAGTAGAAGGTTGGAAACCATTTCAAGTTTATCGAGCTTTAAAACAGCTTGGATTTTCAGAAATAGAAGAAACGAGTATAGCGGCATATTATGTAGCTCAAATATATCAGAAACTGACTTTTGACCAAGATTTTATCATTTCTTCTGATTGTCCATCAGTAGTGAATCTTATAGAGATTTATTATCCTCATTTATTACAATACCTTGCACCTATAGACTCACCAATGGACGCGCATGCAAAGATGCTCAGAAAAGGATTTAAAGAAATTCACAACAAGGATATAAAAATCGTCTTTGTAGGACCCTGTATAGCTAAAATTCAGGAAGCAGAACGAACAGAGCACGCTCCTGACTATGTCATATCTTTTCTTGATGTCATACAATGGTTTGAAGAAGAAAATATTAACCCTGCAAATTTTGATGCTACTCCTATAAAATCCGAGTTTACAGATTTGGCTGCTCGAATGTATCCTATAGAAGGCGGTCTGTTAAAAAGCGTTGGATTGGAACATTTTTCATCAAAATATATATCTGCAACAGGATTTGAACGCTGCAATGAATTTCTAAAAAGATATGATTTGGATTCAAAAGCTGTTAAACTTGCAGAACTAATGGTCTGCGAAGATGGCTGCGTTAATGGACCTTTGTCTGGTAATTCTTTTCCTCCTTTAGCAAGGAAAAAAATATTTGAATATGCTATTTCTAAAGAGCATTTACCTGTTTTGTTTGACTACGATTCTCTTGATTTTGATCTCACAAAAACATTTAAAAATAGATATTTTAAACCTTCTGAATATTCTGAAGAACAGATAGAAGAAGTCTTACGAAATACTGGAAAATATAAAAAAGAAGAAGAGATGAATTGTGGTGCCTGCGGTTATGATTTATGCCGTGATAAAGCTATAGCAGTTCTGGATGGGATGGCTGAAATAGATATGTGTATCCCATATATGAAGAAAAAAGCAGAATCAAGGGCTGAAAGAATTATTGACCTTAGTCCCAATGGTGTTCTCGAAGTAAACGGCAATGACGAAATTATCCAATACAACAACACCTTTAGAGAAATGTTTGGTTTACCCAAATATTTAGAAATAGCTGGAAAAAAATATCAAGACTATATTGATGTCCAAATTTTTAGAAAAGAAAGGATTAATAAAACTTATTTTCCTGAAAAGTCTGAAAAATTTAATAAACAATTGGAAATTGTTAATTATCAACTTGAAGATGATACTGTGCAAGTTGCTCTGGTCATTGATGTTACTCAAAAACTGAATAATAAAAAGAACATAGATAATCTCAAAAAAGAGACTATAGATAAAACTACTGATGTCATCCATAAGCAAATGCGTGTTGCCCAAGAAATAGCTTCTTTACTCGGAGAAACAACTGCCGAAACAAAAGCAACCCTACTCGAACTAATGAATGTCTTTAAAAAAGAGGTTGATTGATGTTAAAACCAAATATTTTCTTTGAGATAGCATCATCACAAATTAATAAATTTGGAGAAGAATTGTGTGGCGATTCTATCGTCAGCTCTCAAAATTCGACTGATTCTACTGTCATTTTATCTGATGGTCTCGGAAGTGGAGTTAAAGCAAATATTCTTGCAACACTAACTTCGAGAATAATTTCAGTTATGCTCAAAAAGGGTTGTGAACTGGATGATGTAGTCGAAACACTCATAGAAACTCTTCCAACTTGTTCTTATAGAAAATTAGCTTATAGCACCTTTTCTGTTGCTAAGTTTTATCAATCTGGACAAGTTCATCTATTTGAATATGACAATCCACCTGCTATTGTCATAAAAAAGAATAAACTTTTCCCAGTAGAATATGAAATTCATGAAATCTGCGGAAAAAAAATAAATGAAGCCATACTAAATGCCGAAATCGGGGATTGGTATATTTTTATGAGTGATGGCGAAGTTCATGCCGGTATAGGTGGCGTTTGGGACCTGGGGTGGTCATGGGAAAGAATAGCTGCTTTTGTGGAAACTTATGTAAAAAAAGAAAAATCCGCTAAAGACCTCGCCTTTGAATTAACCGATGTAGCTACCCTACTTTATGACAAAAAACATGGGGATGATACTTCCGTAGCTGTTGTCAAAGTAAGAGAAAAACGCACTGTTAAAGTTATGATTGGAGCGCCAGCAAACTCGGACTTAGATAGATTTGTTGTCGATAGATTTATGAAAGACAAAACAAGGAAAATCGTCTGCGGTGGCACAACAAGTAATATTATTGGTAGAATATTAAAAAAAGAAGTTCATGTCATTATAGAATCTATAAAACCCGGTATTCCACCAATAGGTAAAATCGAAGGTATTGATCTTGTGACAGAAGGTATCATCACAATCAGTATGCTTTTGAAACAACTAAAAGAAAATTCTATTCGTGATAAAAGCAGTGGCACAGGAGGAGATGGTGTCAGTCTTTTGATGAAAGAATTTCTCGGAGCTGATGAAATAACTATGATGGTAGGGCAAGCAATCAATCCAGCTCATCAAAATCCAGGGATCCCGCAAGAATTTGGTTTAAAAACAAAAATAACTGAAGATATTGCCAAAACTTTGAATAAAATGGGAAAACAGGTCATATTGGAGTATTATTAATTGAAAAAACAAATTTTGACGGGTGCAGAATCATTTGAAGAACTTGTTGAAGAAGGTTATTTTTTATAACCTTAAAAGATATAGGCGGAATGAACTTTATACTTTCGTAAGGAGAGATTAAAGGGGGGATCAATTTGACAAAAACATAAGTATATTTTTAATGACAAAAAACTAAATTTAAGGTATTCAATGTCAAAAATTAAAACAAAAAAGAGCAATTTAAAAAACACAAAAATTATTTCTAAAGAAGCTATCAATCAAGGGGAAAATCTATCAACTCTCTATTTAGTTCCCACTCCAATCGGCAACATGTTGGATATGACTTTTCGAGCTGTTCAGGTTTTAAAAGAAGTAGATATTATTTTTTCTGAAGACACAAGGACTTCAGGAATTTTGCTAAACCATTTTGAGATAAAAACCCCTCAAAGAAGTTATCATAAATTCAATGAAAAAGAGAGGTGTGGGGAAATCATAAGAATGCTAAAAGAAGGTAAAAATATAGCCATCATATCAGATGCAGGCACGCCTGGTATTTCCGATCCTTCAAATATCATAGTTAAAGAAGCAATAAAAAATAATATCAAAGTTTGTCCTCTACCCGGTGCGACAGCCTTAATACCCGCATTAATAGCTTCAAGTTTTGAGACAGAAAGATTTTTTATGGTTGGTTTTTTGCCGATTAAAAAGAAAGAACGAGACCAAATTTTAAATACCCTTAAAACGCTCAAAAACCCTATAATTTTTTATGAGTCCCCTCACAGGCTATATAAGACCCTCATCAAAATAAAAAACATATTTTTTGAAGCAGATATATGCATAGCAAGAGAAATCAGTAAAATATATGAGACATTTTATCGTGGAAAACTTAGCGAAATAATAAATAATTTTGATAAAATTGTTTTAAAAGGTGAGTTCGTGATAGTTTTGATGCCATCTGAAGTAAATATCAATCCACAAAATAATAGTATTGAGGAAAAAATATTTGATATCTATAGAACAAAATATAGCGAAGAAAAACTATCTATAGCAAGCAAAATGATAGCCGAAGAGTTAAATATACCCAAAAAACAGGTGTATGACATTTTATCCCGAAAATAGTTAATTATTGTGTGTTAGATTTCTTAAAGATTATGGTGATATTGAAGAAGTATTTTATATAGGTGCTGAAACGATGTTTCAAAAAGCTGTTCAGAAGATAAATGAGCTCGGACTGCGGTCATTTTTGCGTCAAGTCCAATTTATCACTTATCATACAGTATAAACCAACGTCCCAGCCAAATGTTTCAAACTATCTTTGACGAGTTCAAATACCATGCTTCACTGCGCATTTTTATTTTCATCTGTATGGTGGTAAATCTCATAAGCAAAAGTAGGAACAAAGCCAAGTTTTCTATAAAAATTAGGTTCACCACAAAGAAAAACTGCTTTATATCTCATTTTCCTTGCCAAATCGAGTGCATTGTTTATCAATGCACGAGCTATCCCTTGACGAAAATAATCTGGATGAACGCATATTGGTGAAAGCAACAATTCTGTTCTCTTTCCTATCGTAGCTGCAATCTCTGATTGCCACAATGGCGATTGGAAATCGCCGCTACAAATATTAAGCGGAAATATTATATCTGTCTCATACAAAACCACTTGCCCGACTATTTTTCCGTTATTATCTACAGCAACTAATGACAGTTCTGGAATAAAAGTGTCTTTTGTTCTCACTTCATTTAGATAATCAGCTACTGTATCGTCTGGAGGGGTAGTTGTCGCAAAAGACATTTTTACCAGTTCATATACTTCAGCGTAGTCTGCTGGGGATTCTTGACGGATATTCACTTTCTTATGTTTTCTTTTTTCCACTTTCGAATCTGTGGTCTGAAATTTGTAAACGGTGCTACAGAATTGATATGAAGCCATTTCCAAACAGGCCATCCTGCCTTTATGTATGCCCATTTGCGTTGATTGAGTTCAAAGAGTGTTTTTGCATCCAAAGTTGCTACCCATTCAACAAACTCATCTTTCGCTTTTGCAAATTCTGAGAGCAGACTTTTCAAATCTCCCTTGTTGTGTTTGTCATAAAATGTTTGCACAAGTTTACCGATTTCATTCCATTTGATACCCGGTGCCGGTGTGATTACCTCTTTACCAGCTAATTCGTCTTTTTCCCATTGTATTATGTGATTTAGCCATCCGATTTGATAAGCAATCATCTCGGCTGGAGTCTTTTCGACTGACTCTATTCTTTTGTGAATATCTTCGTTTTTCACTTCAAGAAACTCTACCACAAACTTTTCGTAAGCCTTGTTTATGGCTTCAATTAGTTCTTGTTTATTTTTATACTGAACCATTTAGTTGCTTCCTATATGATTTTTAATATGGTTTGTTCAAGATTTTACAAATCCTATTTTTGTCAATATTTTTTCACCAAATAACAAAGATAGCCACTTCCATTTTATAAAACCTTTTTTATTTTATGTCCAGTTATAATAGTATAACTGCTTGCATTGATAGTTAATACACAATTTTCAAAAGAGACATACCAGTTTTTGCCTTTCTTTTGTATGTCATCTGCCTGTTTTATTTTCTGTTTACACCAATCTATGACATCGGTTGTCTCTATTTCAAGATTTTTCTTTATTCGAAAAATACCCAGTTCTGTTGTGTGAAGCTTGTCTATGTTTTGTAGTAAATCATTTTTCATTTTATTTCAAAATCCTCAACCTTGAAGTTGTGTCGTTGTCATAATTTATTTTTCTCCCTTAACAGCTTAAAAGCAATCTTTTCTCGTTCTAGCTCATCTTGCAATTCTTCTATTGTGGGCAAAAAAGGCATATATTTAGTAGCGAAAAGTTGTTGGTTTTCACTCAAAACAGAGTATCGAGCTATGGTGCTATCAGTTTCTGTACAAAGCAATATGCCTATAGTGGGGTTGTCATCTTTGTTTTTACGCAAATCATCATACATACGCACATACATGTCAAGCTGTCCTACATCTTGATGTGTCATTTTGTGTGTCTTAAGCTCTATAATTACAAAGCATTTGAGTATATAGTTGTAAAATACCAGGTCGATATAGAAATCTTGTGTTTCTGTGCGGATTAGTTGTTGCCTTGCCACAAAAGCAAACCCTTTACCAAGCTCCAGCAGAAAATTATGCATTTGGTCAATAATAGCTTGTTCCAGCTCTTTTTCGGTATAGCTTTTATTTGTAGGAAGTCCTATAAATTCAAGAACATTTGGACTTTTAATAAATTCCAGCTTGTCATCATAAAAATCTTTTGTTTTCTCTTGCATTTCTTGAATTACAGGCTCTTTTATTTGGGAGGATAAGAGTCGGTGATAATAAAGCGTAGAGATATTTCTATCGAGAGTTCGCACTGACCAGTGATTCTCTGATGCTTCTTTTAAATAATATTTCTGAGCATCTTTATTATCTATCCGCATTATCAAGCGGATATGAGACCAACTCAATTTTGCACACAGTGTGTGCAGAATCTCTTCATCTTGAAAAGTTAAGTAAAACTTCCTAAAATCCCATAAATTTCGTGTGCCAAACCCTGAGCCAAATTCTTTCGTTAACTCTTTAGATAGAGTTATTAATATTTCTTCTCCATAGGCAGCTCGTTCTCTACCATGCTGCTCTTCTTCTACTATCCTCTTACCTATTTGCCAATAAGCATCTGTCATGGCAAAATTTATTGCAGTAAAAGCCTTTTGACGCGCCTGTGCCAAAATCTGTTTGATTTCAATTATATAGTTTTTTGATATATTTGTCATTTGTACCTCACAAACAATGTCCACCAGAGACTTTAATCACTTGTCCTGTCAGCCATTCAGCTTTATCTGAAGATAGGAAAAGTATTAAATTTGTAATGTCTTGTGGTATCCCAAGACGGCTGATAGGAATGCTTGGCAAAACTGCCTTTTCTAATTCGCTGTCTATCCAACCAGTTTGAATAGGACCAGGAGCTATAGTATTCACCGTTATACCGAGATTTCCAACTTCGACAGCAATAGAGCGTGTTAGTGCTTCTATTGTTGCCTTTGATGAGCCATAAGTTATTTGTCCTGCGAAGTTTTGAGCCGCATCAGTGCTAAGATTTATAATTCTGCCGTATCTAGAAAACCTTTTCACAAACTCACGAATCATATAAAGAGTTCCCTTTATATTCGTATCATAGACATTGTTTATATCATCGTCTGAAACATTGAATATAGTATCATTTAGAGCATAAGTAGCTGCATTGTTCACCAAAATATCTACTTTACCAAATTTTTGTATCGCTTGCTCAAATAAAGAAGAAACAAATTTACTATTTGATATATCACCTTCAATGATAAGATAATTCGATGTGATTTTCTTTATCTTTTTCTCTACTATTGAACAATCTTCAGAAAGTGCCTTGTGGTAGCTATCTATCCCATCGCCAATAGACTTTTCCAGTATAAAAGGAAAATCCATTCTTTTATAAACCATGACGACTTTCACACCCACGCTCGCAAAGGCTAATGCCGTTGTAGCACCAATTCCTTTGGGATTGTTAGTTCCAGAAATGATAGCCACTTTATCCTTTAGACATAAATCCATTGTAAACCTCATCAATAAATTATCGCTTAAACCAGAATATTAAAACAGCTTTATTTGTCAATATTTTTTGCTATATGGTGCTGTAAAGTTCCATTATTAATAGTTTTATTAACATAAAATAAAAAACAGTTGCACAGCATTAGCCATGCAACTGCCATTTTTTTTTCAGACTCAAAGTGGTCTGTAGTATGTCCCTGCCAATATAGGAACCGGAATTAATCCATCTGGCACGGGATCATAAGTTGTCAGAACATTACCGTTGATGGAATATTTTACAGTTCCGAGTGGAAAATCTGGCAACCCAACCGTGATTACATTTCCTGAGACAGAGTATTCGTAATCTGTGGCAAAGGATTCCAAGCCGATGCTCACAATTCCATCAGCTTTGAAAACAAAGGCAAGGTGCAGGTTACCACCAGCGGGATTTGTGTACCAGCTACCTATAAGCGGCACATCGTCACCACCACCACCAGTAACCTTTACAAAGGGGCTTCCACCTTTTGGGGTAAATACCAAATTATCACCAGAACCTGTGAAAGAACCTTCAAAATAAGGTGTTCCTCCTTGTTCGGTGATAAACTCATCCCATCGTGGATGTCCCTCGGAAACCCACTGGTTAGGAGCATCGGGGTCTATGACATCTGTGAATTCCGAGATAACATCAAGTAGTTCATTAAGCAATCTGAGTTTGCCTTTTGCTTTATTTTTCCATTCATTGCCTGAATCGATTTTTAAGATGAAATCATAAAGAGGTTCATCCATGTCATCGAATTCAAATCTGTGGGATACGCCATCTATTTCACCTTCAAAAATACCCTTTATATTACCTGTGTATCCGCTTCTGGATCGGTAATAAAAGCCATTTTCGATACCTATATTATGAAGTGTTTCTCTTGGGTTCGCTTCTGATAAGGTTAATATATCTCTAAAGACACTATATCTGACGCTTCCAACAAGTTTGCCTTCAACCATAAAACTGATGTTTTCTTGATTCACAGCAAAAGTGATGCCGACATCAGTAAAGTCCAGCCAATCGCCGAGAAAATCTGACCATGCGTCTTTGAAGATTCTTCCAAGAAGCAATTTGCCATCGGTTTTAAATTCATAAGCAGGTATAGTGCATGTTGGATTGTAAAACCATTGTCCAAGTAGATTAACGGGGATGTCCCCTTCTTTTTCTGGGGGTGTGACTTTGTTTTCACACCCTACTATCAAAATTCCAATTATCGTGAACAAAACGATAAATTTAATGATGTTTTTCATTTTAAAACTCCTTTCGATTTTTAGTTTTTGCATTTTAGCCTCCATTACTCATAAGGAGGTTAATAACCCAGCCACTACCAAAAAGCACGACAGTTCCTAAAATCAAAATAGGAAAAGCACTTTTGATAAAAGTTGGTTTTACACTGACTTTCGTGTATAAAACGATATACCTGATAGTCATCCAAATCGCTATTCCCAGCTGGATTAAACAGCCGATGAATACTATAAAAATCAAGGCAAAAAATTTGACTATCAGTCCCATTAAAAATGATTCAGAACCGCCATCAGAAGTTTTTCTGCCGTCGCTGTATGTGGTAATGACTTCGTATTCGTCTGTCTTGAAGACATCTTTTAGTCCACCACCCTTTGCCATGATGTAAAGTATCGGTGCCGATACTATTGCCCCTCCCAGTAGCATTACCAGAGGGTTAAATGAATGATTGAAAGCATAAACAAATACAGGCCATCCGATACAGCCAAAAATAACTGTAATCAGTAGTCTTTTGTAGGTCGCTTGCAATTTTTCTTCTGGGCTAATTTCTTTAGCCACCGCTTCGTCATGAGAATTACTCATAATATCTCCTTTAGGATTATGTGCATTTAATGTCTGCCAGACTATAACATAATTCTACAAGGAAAACGAAAATTTACAATTGAAGTGTTTTTTGGGGAAGGTAGACTTCTTGTCTGTATCTACTTATTGTGCGATATTTTTTAAGGATTTTTTGAAAAGATAAGGCAATTTAAAACAAATCAAGTAAACGCAACTCTCCCGCTTTCCGATGCAGAATTTTGCATACTTTTTTTGTCTTGTTTTAAAATTGCCAGTATCTCTTAACCGCGACTGGTATCAATTTCCCTATTTCCAAGCAAAAATAGGATATATATTTCACTAATGGGCAAGGCTTCCGCCTCACAGGATGCGGTATCTATCACAATCCCAATAGTGAAATAACTAGTTACCGGTCTGTATTAAGAGCAAATGATTTAACATAGCGACATTTTATTAAAAGTCTTGTTTTTGTCCAGAACATTTTTTAGCCCACTCCGAAAAGGTAGCAACGGCGTCCCGCCGTTGAAAATAAAATTTTATGTTTCTGTAACTGATATAAAAATTCATAATTATTTTCAACAAATCAGACTTTCAGCGATAGCCATGATTGCTTCTTTAGACAAGTCGCGATATTTGAATGCGTGTTTTAAATTTAAAAAAATTTCTTTTGAGAAATTTGCTTTCATTTTCCTCTTTTCCGCAGTATAGTTTACTGCACGAGTAAATGTAGAAAGAGCAAATGAAAAATTGATGTTATTATCAGGATTCTTTGTATAATGGAAAGGACAGAATTTTAATATCCAAAAACATAAAAGACAGGATTGATTAAGCTCTCCCATTTCAATTTCATGAAATACATGAAAATAAACACGTCTTCTTTGTATTAAATCAATTATATCGGCAATTAAACCATAATTTATTTGAATATCTTCCCAATTGTAATTTAATTCTTTAGCATACATTTTAATAGGTGCAAATAAGTCATCTAAAGCGATGTTCATCTCTGCTTGGGTCATTTTTCCATATACAGGAAACTCATTGGGATTGGTTGATTTTTTTTTGTTATGCATCTCTTTTCTCAGCGTTTTTAATGATTTCCAAAACCTCTTTACCTGTTTTTTCATCAAGTCCTTCGACTATCGATCCAGAACACATAGCATCTGCATACGATTGTTCCTTTTCTCTGAGAACCTCATTGTATACTTTATCCTGTTTCTTTATATATGCTTTATAAATCCTTTCGCAATTTTTATCACCCATTACAAGCCTCCATTGCTTATCTTTTACAATATTTTTGCCAATTTTTGACAACCAACTCTTTTTTGTCAACAACTTTTATTTTTGCTCTATTTTCACTTTAAACTGGATAAATTCAAAACTCTGGTTCATCTCTTCATCTTCTATTTCTGCCAAAATCTTTATATATTGTTTTAATGCTTCCATAGCTTTTTTATATTGCTTTTGTTCTTCGTAATATTCTGCAAAGAGGGTGCAGAGCCAGAGGGAATGTCGGGTAGGAAATAATGCTGTTACAATAATCGACTCACCCTTTCAGGGTGGGGTAATTTGGTGTATGTCATTTTTTATTAAGGTAATTCTGCGAGCTATTTCGCAAGCTCAATATCTCTTGAACCGACACCTTCGGTGTGCGTAATGTATGATTTTATGAAAATATACTTTTCGGAGAGGACTCCTTTCTCCATTCTCCATTTATCCTTTGTCATTTCATTCTCTGTGCTCTCTGTGAACTCTCAAATCCTCTGTGTTAAAAAAAATACCCATGACACTGACCTCACTTTTTTTCGTAGGTCACTCTTCTTAATTCCGAACTCCGAATTCTGAATTCCATTTTCCATTCTCCGTTCTCTCTGTGTGCTCTGTGTTAAAAAAACATAACCCGATTTCAAAAAAAAATATTGACTTTTTACACCTATTGAAAATTTTGTATTTTGAAAAGTTTTAATAATGATAGGAGGCATCAATGAGAATGTCCAAAAACCAAAGACCTGTAAACAGCAGGCAATTAAAATTAGCAGTATTACTCGCTTTATGCTTGAGTTTGATACTGTTTGTAGGATGTAGCTCAAAAGAAAAAACAGACGAGGCTACATTGGAGTTTATCATTCGATTTGAGGATGTAATTGCATACTCAAATGAAAATTTCGAAGGTGCAGATGTCCGTCTGAAATTGATAACCAAAACCCCAGGTGGCGAAATAAGCCACTTATTTAGCGACATGTCAAAAGGTGAGCAGACATGGAAAATAAACAAAAACTCACCTTTTTTTGGAATATCTGTTGAGGTATTAAACACAGAAAATACAGAATTTGACGACTGGGTATCCTTTGGTGAAAAATTCTTTTTCAACACAAATCACAATCCAGAAGTTATTGATGGTTACTTTAGATGGCATCTACCTTTCAGTTTTACAGAGCTAAATAGTATCATTATCGTAGTCCTAGACCAGATTTTTGATGCTGAAAATGATGATAGGCAATATATCATTTTTGTAAACGATGAAGAAATTGACATCGAGGATTTGATAGTTCTCGGTGCTGGAAAACCCAATAGACCATCAAATATGATAGAAGACACACGCCCATATTATCAAGAATCAAATTTTGTAATATCTGGTAGTGTGCCTGCTTTGATGGATTTAATACCAACCAATGGCAATCTGTATGAGTTTAATATATCAGATAGCTACAATGGTAGCACTCATAACGAGACTTTTGGACATATAGAGGGATTTGCTTTGTGTAGAGAATACTTTATGTTTACTCATTCTGATACAAGACTAAAAAATCCAAGAATTTACCGCTACAACACTGAAACAGATGGTGTTTACGGGCATAATACTGCGGATAGATTCCCAGATCATTATGAAATGCTTGGAAGTATTCAAGTAGTCGGCGATTATTTGGCAATGTCTTATGGTATGGATCCAAGAAGAATAGTGAAGTTTAGATCCAGCACTCTGACGATAAATAGTATTATTGCAGAGCGAAATTTAGATACCAATGGTAAAAACACATCAGTAGGGGTCGTAGCCTTGCCAGGCAATGTAAAATATTCACATCTTGATGACCATGGACCTGCAACTAGTAAAAAGTATGCCCTAATTATGGCTGGTGGTGACCATCAAACTTTCCGGGTTTTTATATGTCCTACAGGAGATTTTGAAAATTTTACTTATTATTTTTCTTTTCAATCAAATTGGGTAGATTCAAGATACGAAAATATTCAGCTATTTGTTGACGACAACCATGATATCTGGATGTTTGGTTTTATCAGACAAAATGACTATACTACCTCATTAAGGGCATATAAACTTACTCACAATCACGGTAATGATAATTTGACTAAAGACTTCATTACCGTAGCTTCAGAGCGTGAAACAAGGACACTCATCGCCCCAGATAAAAAAGATATAAATGGAAATTGGGGAGCTTCGATTTATTATGATGGCGAAAGACTAAATGTCTTTATGTCAGGTAGAAATGCCAAGAAAAGTGGCTCCGATAAAGGCAGGATATACTACGCTCATTGGAGAGATTGAGTAATCTCTTAAAGGATGCGATAATATGGGATTGACAATGAAACCCAATGAACTAATAAAATTTTTGGAACAGAATGGTTATCAGTTTATAAGAGCAAGTGGTGGTAGTCATCACGTATATAGTGATGGTAACCATTCTGTTTCCATACCAGTTCATAAGGGTAAAGATTTCAATCTGGAATTTATCTTGTTGATTTTAAGAGAAACGGGCATAAAAAAAGATGAATTACTAAAATTTTTAAAGAGATAAAAGGAGTAGCTAATTATGAAAGTAAAACTGTCAATGATATGCACCAAACAAGAAAATGGTGCGTATGTCGCTGTTTGCCCAGAAATTAAGGGATGTTTTACTCAAGGTGATTCTTTTGAAGATGCTTGTTCAAATCTAAAAGAATTAGTTGAAATAACCATAAATGATGATTTGAGCGATGAAGAAAAAGAATATATTCTATTATCGAAAGATAAAATATTTACAGAATTTGAAATCGAAATGAGTTATAAGGATATTCGCTAGTAGATGATATGTTGCTATTGAGGTTTTGTTGGGAACGCATTTATGACCCCACTCCGAGATTGCTTCGGGAGGAATTCAAGAAAGAGACCTCGCAACTAAAGACTACATGGGGGGGGCAATAAGGACTTTTCGGAGAGGGGGCATTTATACGTTCCGATTATAAGGAAAACTATTGAAACGGAACAGATGTATCCGTTCCACCTTTTGTAGGGAACAGATGTATCCTTTCCGCCTTTTGTAGGGAACAGATGTATCCGTTCCGCCTTTTGTAGGGAACAGATGTATCCTTTCCGCCTTTTGTAGGGAACAGATGTATCCGTTCCGCCTTTTGTAGGGAACAGATAAATCAGTTCCCTACAAATCAAGTTACCGCCACGATGGTTCTACCCTCAAGTAGCTGAGGCTTAGTTGTTTTTTAAGGTATAATTATTTTATTAAATTATTCCATTCTCCATTCTCCTTATTCCATTCTCTCTGTGTGCTCTGTGACTTCTCTGTGTTAAAAAAAACATAACCCGATTTCAAAAAAATTATTGACTTTTTACACCTATTGAAAATTTTGTATTTTAAAAAGTTTTAAAATAATAGGAGGCATCAATGAAAATGTCCCAAAACCAAAGACCTGCAAACAGCAGGCAGTTAAAATTAGCAGTATTACTCGCTTTATGCTTGAATTTGATACTGTTTGTAGGATGTAGCTCAAAAGAAAAAACAGATGAGCCTACATTGGAGTTTATCATTCGATTTGAGGAGGTAATTGCATACTCAAACGAAAATTTCGATGGTGCAGATGTCCGTCTGAAATTGATAACTAAAACCCCAGGTGGCGAAATAAACCACTTATTTAGCGACATGTCAAAAGGTGAGCAGACATGGAAAATAAACAAAAACTCACCTTTTTTTGGAATATCTGTTGAGGTATTAAACACAGAAAATATAGAATTTGACGACTGGGTATCCTTTGGTGAAAAATTCTTTTTCAACACAAATCACAATCCAGAAGTTATTGATGGTTACTTTAGATGGCATCTACCTTTCAGTTTTACAGAGCTAAATAGTATCATTATCGTAGTCCTAGACCAGATTTTCGATACTGAAAATGATGATAGGCAATATATCATTTTTGTAAACGATGAAGAAATTGACATCGAGGATTTGATAGTTCTCGGAGCGGGAAAACCCAATAGACCATCAAACATTAGAGAAGACAATCGTGATATTTATCAGACCTCAAACCTTGTTTTACCTTATGATACCCTTGGTTTGTTACGAATGATCAAAACAAGAGGTGACCTTTATGAATTCAATTTAGGTGCTATTTTTGGTGGTGGCACTCACAACGAAACTTTTGGTCATATTCAAGGATTTGCGATGCAAAGACATAATTTCATTTTTTCTCATTCTGATGTCAGCTGGAAAACTCCAAGAATTTATTTTTATAATACCTTGTATGATATTCCCGCAGGTATCAATACTGAAGCTATTTATCAAGGACATTATGAAGAATTGGGCAGTCTTCAGGTAATTGGTGACTATTTGGCATTATCTTATGGTCATGGTCCAAGACGAGTAATGCGTCATACTGCAAATTCTACAATGAATGTAGCTACTTCTGCCTTCCAAATTCTCAGTAGAAGCAGTAGCAAAGATGGTGCCGATACAGCAGTCGGGATTGTAGCTGTGCCTGCTAATGTAAAATATACTGATATGGATACTCATGGGTATTATGAGTCATTAAAGTATATTTTAATCACGGCGCAAAATGATTCAAACAATTTTCAAGTCCATGTTACCCGTTCTGAAAATTTTGATGATTATCAGTATCAAACAGCATTTAATAGTGCTTTGTCTGATGCTCATTACAACAATATACAGCTTTTGGTTGATATAAACAACGATATCTGGATGTTTGGTTTTAAAAGATACAACGATTATATGACTATTATGAATATTTACAAGCTTACTTATGATGTTGATCCAAATTCACATAGAGATAAACGCTTTTATCAAAATGCTGAAAGTCTTTTAAACTATTACCTTGCCGCTCCAGATGACAAAACTATAAACGGAGCGTATGGTGCCTCTGTTCATTATGACGGGTTTAGGATACATATCTTTATGTCAGCTCGAAATGCAAAGAAAAGTGGCTCAGATAAAGGTAGGATATACTACGCTCATTGGAGCACTTGATAATCGATAATGGATACCAGCTTTGTTTTGTAGGGAACGCCTTTAGCCGTTCCGATTATTGCCCCCCCCTACTTCGTAAGCTACATGGGTGGGACTAATGAAAAAGGAAAAATTTATGTCGACATTTAATCAAATTTATATCCACATTGTGTTTTCGGTAAAAAACAGGGAACCTCATATTTCAAAAATATGGCGAGACCAATTGTACAAATATATAATCGCCATCATTCAAAAACATAAACACAAGGTTCTCGCTATAGGTGGAACAGATGACCATATACATATATTCATAAATTATAACCTCAATCAGACCATCCCCTCTTTGATGCTCGAGGTGAAAAGAGATTCATCAAAATGGATAAATGAAAATAGATTTGTAGGTTGTGGTTTTGAATGGCAAGAAGGATATGGAGTTTTCTCTTGTGGTAAATCACAAATGGATGATGTTATTAAATATATTCATGGACAAGAAGAAAAACATTTAAATAAATCATCGTTTGATGAATATAAAGAAATATTGGTTAAATACGAAATAGATTTCAATGAGAAATATGTTAAATAAAAATCATTTAGAGACCACACCTTCGGGGTGGGATGGGGTGTTGGAGGCATGTTTTCTATAAAGAGTCTCACATCTCCGATGTGTGTAAGGAATGATTGTTGGAATTAATTTTCGGGGTGTTAAGGAATGATTTATTGGAATTATTTTCGATGTGAATGGAAAATAATTAATAAATACCTTACGCACACCGAAGGTGTGTGACTCTTTATAGAATGGGACATCACCCACCCACCCCCACCCCGAAGGGGTGGGACTGAAAAATATAATCGCAGCAAAAAAAAACAGCTGCCAAGGAGATAAAATATGAAAAACTACAACAGACAGAACATCGCAACAGATGTTAAGAAAACCGCTAATTGCAGATTCTCCAGAATGAGAGAATCAACCACGAGATTGTATGGTCATTCGTCTCGAATGACACTCGTTCTCGTCATCATATTTTTGATGGCATTAACCACAGGGCTATTTGCCCAGACGCAGCCGCCTGGAGATGGCACGGAAGCCTCCCCATACCTCATCGAAACCACAGACCACCTCCACTGGTTGACAGAGACTGCTACAACAGCAGCATGGGGAATATATCACCAAAACGAAGCACAGCGTACCACCGTTTACTACAGACAAATTGCTGACATCGACTTTGATGGAGTGGATACTACAAACTGGAATGCAGGCGAGGGCTTTTTGCCAATTGGTAGATATATTGATAGTGTAAATCTGATCTATTTCCACGGTGTATATGACGGAAATGGTAAAAAAATAAGCAAGTTAATCATCGCACCATCTGTAAATCAGCATCAATCTCAAAACACTGGTTTTTTTGGTCTTATCCTGGGAAGTGAAATAAAAAACCTGATATTTGAAGATATTTCCGTAACAGGTAGTCCTATAACCGATGAAAACCTTACTTTAGGTCGTACAGGTGGTGCTGTAGGATCCGCACAATATGGATCAAAGCTGATAAACATTTCTGTATCAGGAAATATTACTGCTTCTGCCTCTGGAGGTGGAATAGCAGGGCAACTTTTGTCTTCTTCAGAAATTGAAAAATGTAATTCCTCTGCGAATGTTTCTACGACTTACCAACAAACAGCTTTAATAGGTGGATTGGTAGGTATTCTTGAAAACTCAAAGGTTATAGATTCGTTTAATACAGGCGATGTATCTTATGCGTCAAATGATTTACTTACTTATGTAGGTGGAATAGCTGGACAAATGGATAGATCTACAATTGAAAACTGCTTTTCTAGTGGAAATCTAACTGGTGCTGTCGTTGGTGGGATAGCAGGTATAATACTAGATAATAACAGCACTATAAAAAACATATATTCATCTGGTAATTTAACTGCTTTTCATATAAACTACGCTAGTGTTGCAGGTGGTATAGTAGGTGGCATTCAGGGAATCGATCACCGTATAGAAAATTCTTATACACTTGCACAGCTATCTGGAACTGTTATGGGCAGGATATTCGCGACTATGAATCCTGGGAATATCGTTATTATACAGGATTGTTTTTGGCTCAATGATGGTCTTGATCCTACAACTGCTTTTGCTGAAGGTAATCCTACAATCATTGGTGATACGGGACCAAAATCCAGCTTTGAACTTAACGATACTGATACTTTCTCCAGCTGGGTGTTTTTTGACGAAGACCCTGCTAGTGCTTGGAAAATGTCACCACACATAAACTCTGGTTTCCCATATTTGTCAATATTTTATGATGAACTTGGTGACCCGTTGCCTTCTGTCCCAGAGAGTATGATCTTTGAGCCGCCGCTCAATTTAACTTTAACTTCTATCAATTCACAAGAACATCCGCTTTTTACTTGGTCAACACCGCAAAATGGTTCTCCACTAGGTTACAAAGTATATCGTGACGGAGAGGTGGTCGAGAGTTTCACCACAGCTCTGACTTTTACAGATGCTTTTAATTTTGTTTATGGTCCGACGCACACATACCATGTAGTCGCTGTTTATGAAAATGACATAGACTCAGGACTCTCAAACGCTTGTGATTTTATAGTGGGAAAACCTTTTGGCTCTGGCATGGCAGCTGACCCATTTTTAATATCTTTCGCAAATAATCTATTGTGGCTATCTGCTAACCATCAAAACCACCCCAATGCTTATTATGAGCAAACAAATGACATTGATTTTACTGGACTAGATCCTTTTACTCCGATAGGGCGATCTAGTCAAGCTTTTAAAGGAGTATATGATGGACAAAACCATAAAATAATCGGATTAAAAATAGAGTATTTATCTACTAATTATTTTGGTTTATTTGGTTATATATCTGAATCAACTCTGAAAAATATCAGATTGGATGGTTTTATTATGGATGTGGCTTTTCCTTCAACAGTTAATTATACGGATATGGGGGCTATTGTCGGTTTAGTAAATAGTTCCCAGCTGATAAATTGCCATGTAGAAAATGGGGATATTAAAGTTTCTGGAACAATATCTTACCTGTCATCGGTAGGTGGATTGGCTGGATCTCTTCAGGGAAACCCTATAAGTAGTATTACAGAATGTTCATTTTCTGGAAATATCGAAAAATCTGTACTAAATACAGCCCCAAATGGTACGTCGATTGTTGCTGGATTAGTTGGAGATACTACAAATGCCCCGATTTCAAATAGTCATTTTTCAGGTAATATCATAGTCGATATATCTGGTTCAACGGCTGATCGAATAGCTGCTGGGATTATTGGAAGAACTGCATATACTACTATCAGTGATGTTACTGTTTCTGGAACAATTACATCAAATAATGCTTCAATAATAGGCGGAATTGCAGGTTACCTCCGCACTTCAATTATTAATGATAGTAAAGCAGTTGTAAATATATCAGGAATCACTAGTGTCAGTGGTTCTGCCATCTATGGTGGTATTGGCGGTATATGTGGAGAAGCCAGTTGGTTAAATAGCGAAACTAATAATTCAACCATCAGAAATAGTTCTTTTACTGGAAATATCAACAATGTTTCGACAAATACTAATACCGGCGGGATAATAGCATTTGTTGAAAGCACAATAATTGATAATTGTTTTGCTATTGGTGTTATTAGCGGTCCTAATTCAGGTGGACTAGTAGGCAGGCTATTGTCTAACTCTTCTATATCAAACTCATATTCTGTGGGTAATATCTTTGGAGGCGCATATTCTGGCGGTATTGCAGCAACATCCAATGGGGGTAATATATCGGATAACTACTCTTGGGGTGAAATATTCGCAACAAATGTTCCTGCTGGTATAGTAGCGATTCCTAATAACAATTCACAAATATCAAGGAATTTTTGGAATGGTGATGTTAATTCTATTAACGCAATCGGTTATGATCCAGGCGGAAATACTGTTTCCAACAATTTTGCCAGAACTACAGAGCAGATGAAAGATATCATGACATTTTTTGATGTGGGATGGAATTTTGACACCATCTGGACAATGCAGGAAACTTTGAATGATGGATTTCCTTTTTTGGGTACCAATTTGCCAGAGGGAGTGGAATATGCCTATTGGCGACCTGGCAATTTTGCTGGTAATATTGCAGGTGAGACAGTAGAATTGATGTGGGATGCGCCTCATAATGTAAACAGAGGAGATTTAACAGGCTATATAATCTATCGCGATAACGAACTTTTAGCTACATTAAGTAGCATTGAAACGAGCTATGTAGATGATGATTTATTGCTCGGGCGTGGAATATATGAAGTGAGAGCAGTTTATGTTGGAGATTTGTTATCAGTGCCTTCAAGATTTGAGATACCTTTTATCGAGGACATATCTGTATTAAATTTTGGATTTGTTGCTCTAAATGAGATTAGTTCACCTCTTTTCATAAATCTTATAAATTTATTCTATCCCGATGATGTGTCAGTCAATATCAATGTTGAAGGTGTAGATGCGGATAAGTTTTCTATATCTTCTACTGGTGGGAATTTAGGAGATGTTTTCACATTTTCAGCGACCTTAACACCAGATTCAATTCGTCTTTTTTCAGCTGAACTGGTCATTACATATACAGATGACCCGACTTTTGAACGCAGAGTCAGCATGTTTGGGAGAGGACATACCTCATCCGCACTGTTGGAAATATATTCAGATGATTTTACTGATGAATTTGAAATTGATTTTGTGATAAATCCTACCGAACCGATGGAATTTTTTGTAGAAAATCTCGATTCTGAAGCTATCCTCATAAGATTGCATCTCGAAAATGATCAAGGGCATTTTACTTTTGAAGTCATCAATGCAATCCAAGAACCCGGTGGTAATGGGTATGAAATATATAGACTGTTGCCTGGTATTGAAGTCACAATCAAAGTGAGCTTTACACCAAAAAAATATGGCTTTTTTACATCTGGACTAGTCTTAGGAATCTACGACGAAAGTAGAGCGAGATGGCAAGGAGAAGGTTCGCCTATAAGGATTAGAAGCAGAAATAATTAAATTGTTTCTAACATAATTAATGTCCGCGGTGTGGAAGTCGGTTTAGTCAATTTATCGTTTTTTTTATTCCTTAGGAATTATGGTTTAGTAGAAAATATACGCGATAAGTGGCGCTCAATTTCTTGAGCGCCTACTTCATTTTGTTTTGATTTTCTCTCAAAATGAGAACAAATATCTCTGCAAGGTTGTCTTTTATTTTTCAACCTTTTTTGCTTTATCTGCTATTTTAAATGGTATTTCCATTTTATTTCATAGCATCTTGAATTTTTTGGGCTATTTGTTTCCCCCGCTCTATTTGAGCTTCCGTTAATATCCCTTCATCCTCAGCCAAAGCTACTTTTTGCATCATTTCTGCAAACTGTTGTGCTACATGAGCCTGACGTGTCATTGCTTCAACATCACCGGTCTGTGCGGCATGGAGTATCGCGATGAAATCATCTACGATCTTTTCCATTTCGTCGAGCATTTTGTCTTCTTCTGATCTTTCTTCAGTCTCTTCTGTTTGGTTAGGCTCAACCATTTCCTGACTTTCTGCTACTAATGTCATTGAAAACAACAAAGTAAAGCTCACAACGACCATTAATAATAGCATTCCTAAACGGATTTTTTGTTTACGCATTTTTACTCTCCTTATGCGTTGTATTTATACCCTCTAAATATGAGTAAGTATTTTTTTTATGCACTTTGGTCAATGATTTTCGATTTAGTTTTTTTGTCAAGATAAATTGAATTTTTATCATAAAGGAGCAATTTTACTAAATGGCACATAAATTGCTTCTATTATATTTAAGGTAGAAAAAATTTCTATATATAGTTATAAACAAAGTCCTTGACAAAAAGACTAATCTTGTTTAAATGGTTTATTCTATGTAAAAAATATAGTTATTTTTGAACATATAAATTTATATCAAAGAGGTAAAATGGCTGAACAAAAAAGTGCTTTATTAGTTCGTATAGGAAATCAAAGCAATATCGTTATTATGGTTGGTATAGTAGCGATATTGGGGATTTTATTGTTTCCTATGCCTCCTTTTTTAATAGATTTTTTACTGGTAATAAATTTCATGGTTGCCTTTATCATGCTACTGGCACCACTATATTTATTAAAACCTACGGAATTTTCTGTTTATCCCGGCTTGTTACTGATAGTCACACTCTTTCGTCTTGCCTTGAATGTCGCTACCACCAGAGCTATACTTTCAACAAACCCACCCAATCCGGGCAATATCATTGAAACCTTTGGAAATTTTATGATTGGAGGCAACATGGCAGTAGGTATCATTATCTTTGTCATTCTTTTCATCATAAATTTTATTGTTGTTGTTAAAGGTTCTGGGCGTGTTGCAGAGGTAGCTGCAAGATTTACCTTAGATTCTTTACCTGGTAGGCAAATGGCAATTGATGCTGACTTAAACAATGGGGTTATAACAGATGTAGAGGCTCGGCAGAGAAGAGAAGACACGCGGCGAGAAGCTGATTTTTACGGGGCTATGGATGGCGCTAGCAAATTCGTCTCTGGAGATGCGAAAGCAGGTATTTTGATATTATTTATTAATCTTATCGGTGGTTTCGTAATTGGTATGGCAATGAATGGGATGTCTTGGGATTTAGCTGCAAGAACCTATACCATTTTGTCAATTGGAGATGGATTAGTCTCGCAAATACCTGGTTTATTAATCTCTATATCTGCAGGTATTATAGTTACTAGAGCTGGAACTAAAGCAAATCTTGGCGAAGAGGTCTTAACTCAGATGTTTAAAGAACCGAGAGTTCTTTATGCAACTGCTGTAATCATGGTTGTGTTTGCACTTGCACCCGGTATGCCTTGGTATATCTTTTTACCGGTTGGAATAGCACTTGGTTATTTCGGTTGGCGGATATCAAAATCTGAGATGATAGAAATTGTAACCGATGATGAAAAAGAATATCTGGCTCGAAAAGAAGCTGATGAAAAGCAACAAATACAAGAATTTACAAATTCTCCAGAAGAAAAAGCTAAAGAAATAGATAGTTTGATGAAAATAGACCCTCTTGAGCTTGAAGTTGGATATAGTCTCATTTCTCTGGTCAATGAGAGTCAAAAAGGAGATTTACTCGACAGAATAACCAGTCTCAGAAAGCAACTTGCCCTGGAAATAGGGGTAATTGTGCCTCCTATTAGAGTTAGAGACAACATATCACTCGTGCCAAATCAATATATTGTGAAGATAAGAGGTGAAGAAATAGCTACATATGAATGTCTTGTTAATCATTATTTAGCGCTTGATCCTGGCACTGTAGATAAGCCGATAAAAGGCATTGAAACAAAAGAGCCTGCCTTTGGACTACCGGCTGTCTGGATAACAGAAGATAAAAAAAGTATGGCTGAAATGCATGGATATACAGTCATTGAGCCTTCTGCTATGATAGCTACTCACCTTTCAGAATTGATAAAGACCCACGCTGATATGTTATTAACAAGACAAGATATTTCAAGAATACTCGAAAATACAAAAAAAGAGAACGATGCTGTTGTAAATGAATTAGTGCCAAACCTTATGTCAGTCGGAAATATTGAAAAGATCTTTAAAAATTTATTACGAGAGGGAATACCTGTCCGAGATACAGTAACAATTCTTGAAACCCTTGCCGATTTTGCACCAGCTACAAGAGATATTGATACATTGACAGAATATGTCCGTTTTGCGCTTTCAAGAACCATCGCTAAAAGGTTTGTAGCTAGTGATGGAGTTGTTTACGGCATCACTCTCGATCCAGCACTTGAACAAATGATTATTGACATCGTAGTTCAAATAAGGCAAAAAAACTTTGCAGCATCATTACCACCAGACATAGTGAGCATTCTTTACAGTGATTTCAAAGAAGCCAGCGATGAAATGCTGAAAAAAGGATTGGTTCCTGTCATCATAGTCCAACCCAATGCAAGAGCTTATCTCAGAAGATTGATAGAACCCGCTATTCCGACTTTGCCAGTCATTGCTTTTAATGAAATTCCAACCAATATACCCTTGCAATCTTTTTTAAGTATATCTGTGAAATGAGTGTGAATATTTCAATTTGAATAGTTAAATTTTGTAAATTGAAATTGAGTAGGTAAAAAATAGGAAATAATATATTATGAGCTATATCAATGGAAGTGTTAGTTTAAACCTATTTTTAGTAAAAAAAGTTAAACAAAATATAAACACAAATACATTAGAATTTTCCTCTGATAAACTATCAGTAAAAGGTTCTGGATTACCAGAAACATTTTTTTATGATATATCTGAAGAAAAAAACTGGTCATGGGTGGTTTGTGGAATTGGAATAATCGAATGCTCTCGGATTGTAACAAAAGCAGAATGGAGAAAAATCATCACTCAAGATGATATAAAATTAAAAGAATTGGATGGACACTGGATTATACTTCGCTGGAAAGGTGAAATAATCGAGTTTTATAACGACCCATTAGAATTGAGAAAGTTGTATTGGAAACAAGAATCTGATAGGATAATATTTTCGACTAATCTTGCGGATTTATCCGATATGATAAAAAATCCAGAATTTTCTTTTCAAAATTATGCCGGATATTTTCGATATGTGAACTCATTTGGTAATAGAGCATTATTAAAAGATGTAAATCGTTTGGGTGTTGGAGGATATCTAAAAATAAATAATGATAAAATCTATCATAAAACATCTGCATGGGAAATAGAGAATTATGAAAAAGAAGGTTTTTTTATAGAAAAATTAAAATCAATAATAAATATCAATTTTCCGAATAGAAAAAAGCCAGTTTTGCTTTTGTCTGGTGGAATGGATAGCAGAACAGTATTAGCTCTTTTAAAAGAAGTTCCTGATTTACTCACATTAGGAATTAATAAAAATTCTGATGTTATACTTGCAAAACAAATCGGAGAAATATTAAATAAAAAAACACAACATTATGAATATAAAATACCATCAACTCTTGAAGAAAAAGAAATTGTCTTTAATAAAATGAAAAAAGTAGTGCTTTTAGAATTTCCCGGTTTATTAAACAGTTTTGATGTTATCAAAGAAAAAAATAAAGAGGGTTGCTGGGTTATTGACGGAGGTCGTGGTGAAGTCATTAGGCATGGCTCAACTAGAAGAATATTATTTTTTGGGCAAAAATTCTTAAGACAAGGCGATTTTGTATCTCTTGGAAAACTACTTGAAACAAAAATGTATCCATATTTCTCTAAAGAATTAGAAATGAGCTTGTTAAGATGGGCAGAACAAGAATTCATTGAGGCAATAGAAACAATGCCTAAAAGTCTTTCGATAAATGATTGGATTACTTTATTACAGATTAGATATAGAGTAAAAAACTCTCCGTTAAATGGTCAAGGAGCTTATGATAATTTAATACCATCTTTCATGCCACTTATACAACCATCAATAATTCGAGCAGTGCAATCTTATCCCACAAAAATTAGAATAAATAACAGATTAAACAATCAGATTATTAATAATTTTCTGCCGCTCCTTAAATCAATTCATATAAGTAGGCACGATACAATTATACCTTATTTCTTGCATAATAGTGTGATACTTCCAAAAGTTTGTTCTTATGTATATCACACTTTTAATAAACAAAACTTGAATTTTAGTGATTTATTGATGTATTCTCTTAAAGATTTTGTTCTAGAAAGAATAAAGTCAAATGATGTCAGAGACTGTGGTTGGTATGATATGAATACGATGATTAATATTTCTGAACAGTTTTTTGAAAATAAAATTGGAAATTCACTCTTTTTATATAAATGGTTGGAAGTTGATTTTTGGAGAGAAAAAATCCAAAGTAAAAAATATTTAGCGGATGTCCCATAATAGGTATTACTTGTCATTCTGAGCTGAGCGAAGAATCTGTAACTCTATTTATTTAAAAGGAGTTGAGATTTTTCACTCCACTCGGAATGATAAAGCTCCTTTAAGTATGAAAAAGCTATCTTCATCGATGCTTCAACCTTCTATCCCTAGTAGCTTTTTTTGTATAATTTATAATTAATAATTTTTGATTTATATTTTCTCACCACACCCCTGTCCCTAGTTTCCACATCACAAGCTTTACTCCGTCATGTTCTGTATATTCATTAATAACAATTTTACTGTAGCTTAAAGGAAGGACATGTATTTCAAGATGCAGTAAAAGTATCATTTCATGATGGTAATGTACAACAAGTTTATTATGTTTTTTAGATGACCCTTTCTATTGGGGTCACGCAAGACCTCCTGTTATCCCGAAACGTCTTTTAATTTGTTTCGATTACAACACCTTAGGCATCTTTGAATGGGGTTTTGAAGTAAGCAAAAATGAAGATGGACAAGTTCAAACGGGAATAGAAACTTTTGATAGCATATCTGTAAAGTATAATTTTACAGACATGATGCAATTTCATTTTGATCCTTATGAACCAGTCCCTATACATAAAAAAAACTTAGTCAGAAATGTATTTTTGATAACCATGGAGAATGACGAGATTTTGTTGGAACGACGGAATGGGGGATAGTGACAAGGAGCATATTAATTTAAATTACAAATTACAAATTACAATTTACATAAGTTTTGAGGGCGCAGATTTTTGCAGATTTTAACAGATTTTCACAGATTTTTTTTGGAATTTGATTATTGAATAGGCATTATCCATTTTCCATTCTCAATTCTCAATTCTTAATTCTGCATTCTTAATTCTTAATTCTCAATTACTTCAACAACACCATCCTTCTGGTGAAGCTTTGTTCATCTGCTTGAAGTCGATAAAAATATACCCCACTTGCTACTGGAAGACCATATTCATTTTCTCCATTCCAGATAACTTCATGATGACCTTTAGGTAAAAATTCACTTACTAATGTTCGAACCTTTTGCCCTCTGATATTGAATATTTCCAGGCTGGTTATACTATCATTGGGTATCGTAAACAATATCGTTGTATCTGGATTAAAGGGATTAGGAAAATTTTGTAGAGATAATTCGTATATCTCAGGCAATTTTTCGGTTTCTTCTTCTTTATTTTCCAGTCCATAAACTCTCGCAAAAATCTCTTTTTCCAGTTCACGATATTCTCTATGGGTCATAGATTGAAAGACAGCCCCCTCAGGCATACTGCGTAGCCCCAAATCCATCAATTTCAGGATACACCATGCTTGGTCGAGGATTGCCAGTAATTCTTCAGCTTCAGTATAAGGATCTTCGATGATTGCAGAGAGATTAAATACAGCAGCTACATAATCTTCATAAAGGATATTCAATAGTGGCAAAGCATATCGAACCGCTATTCCTATTTCTTCATCTCCTAACTCAAGTAAATTATCATATATCATCATCAATTCATCTGCATCCAAGTCCAATGCTCTGTATACATAAGGCAATAATAGGATGCTATTCATCTTGTAGGGCGTTTCCTCATCGGTGTCTATTATCTGCATCAATAAATCTAATGCTATTTCATATTCGTCTTCTAACATCTTTGTATAAGCCTCTAGATAAAGAAATGTATAACTACAAGATTGATTATTACATAAAATATATTTATGCTTAAAAGGATAATATCGATTGGTGTTGGGGCTGATATTCAAGGCATGGATGTGAATCTTTAAAAAGGGGTTATATGGCACTATACCTGTATCAGCTTCTACACCTCTGGCAAAAACATCTACTGCACTCAATAAATACTGTCTTGGTGTCCCCATTGTAAAGGAATCTGCACTCACGGTCGGAAAAAATCCTTGCGCATTGGCCATAAATTCTGGATATTTTGTTTCCAATGCCTTGACCTGTTCTTGCATGTTATCAACTATTTGGGTATTACCAGATATCTTAGTGCGCGATTGCGTTAATCCTGTACTAAATATTCCATTATACTCATTAAAGAAAATATCTGTATCTGATATATGAACATAACTGTTATTTGTATATACTCCATGTTCCATGTTATAATTGATTAATGAGTTGCTGATTTTGTTTAGTTTGCTACTTGACCATTCTATAGTGATACCTGAAGTAAGATTGCCTACTATTATCGAATCATCTATGTCAACAATAGAAGCAAAAACATATATTCCGAAGTCGTTACCATAATATTGCGTGTTATTTTTCATCACCAATTTAGAGCCTAACCAAGCAAATAATACTCCAATATCTTCTATCACAGCGCCGTCAAAAATAATATTACTATTTGAAAGTCTTATTTCATGGATTACGCTGATATGACCTTTTATACTGGATGTTTCGTTATCATTATCTACGCTATAAAATCTAAAACCATCCCAACGAGAACCCGCTACCGGATGTTTTACAACAGTTGCAGAATCAAAACACAAAGTGCTACCACCCCACAAAGCTACATAATCTGGTCCAGCTAGTGTATTGGGATTAGTTAAAAAATCGATATCATCGTAGTCCATATCATTATCATCTATAAAATCATAGATATCAGTTCTATTAGCATATTTAGGACTTTCTGTATTTCCTGTAATGGTAGTTGATACGGCTTTCCAATGTGATGAATATAAGGTCAATCTACAATTGTTATTCAAATTAACTGATGAATCATAAGTATTCAAAGTAGATGACATAGACAAATATAATATACTCAAAAATGATAGATTCAATGAACTATTATTCAACAGGTATATTTCGGAACTCGTTGCTCTGATACCAGAACGATTTGATACATAGAGATCACTATTATTGGCTGTCAATGTACTGTTGTTGGTCATCAATATATCTATCCTATCTGTAAAATTCTGATCAGAATTGTCATGTCGCATATTTAGCACAGAATCATGAAAACTCAATTGTCCATTGTTTAATGTCATATTTGAGGAATCGTTCATGATTAATGTGCTGTTGTTTTGGATATCTAGATGGGAATTGGTGGATATATTGATTGAAGCATAATCGGAAACATTTATCGTGCTATTTGATAACCCCATATAGCTATTATTGTTGATGGTAAGTTTACTATTTTCTGAAATCATAACAACACTATCTGAAACATTTATATGTGCCCCGTTCAAGATAAGCTGCCCGCCATCTTGTAATTCTATATTTGCGATTAAATTGATTGGATTGTCATTATTGATTATAATGGTAGACTGTGGACCAATAGCTCGTAAGAAACCCATATTGTTTCCAGAACCCATATTTATAGAACTAAAACCATCTAAAATCAATGTTCCCTCTTGAACTTCGAATCCAAAATAACGATTGTGTTGAGCATTTGAGTCAGGTTGAATTTCGTTTCCTTGAACTATAAACGTAGCTCCATTTCTAAAAATCATCCTTGCACCTAAAGTGATTGTAGGGATATTAAATGTTTCATTAGCAGTATACACTTGAATCAATTGGCTTGGTTGATATGGAAAATAAGAATTACCATCAACTTTTTCCAAGATTGGAAAATAGTCTCTTTCAAAAACAAAAGGCTCGCTATTGGAGGCGTTTTCGTATTCAAATTTTGCTGATATTCTCACCCTTAAATAATGAATCTCTGCACCATTAACACCAATTGCTATATTATGTGCATCTATTGAAATCTACATACTCTGTAATACAGTGGTAGGTAGGATATGCAAGATAACCCCATATTGTTTCATAGTTGCTAACAAAATCCCAAGTATTAGGACTTAGGAAAGTTTTGAATGGTCTTGGTATGTTGGTAAATTGGAACGCTTGTATGTCAAAATGAAAAGCAACCTTCACTTCAGTAGGGACTGGTTTAAGCCCTGAACCCAGATCAATGCTAAAATCATTCACAGATGGGACCCCTACCAGTCGATAGCTTTGATTTCTAGTTCCCCATGATCGCACTTCAACTATAGGAGCTGATTCCAGCTGTACATCAGCGATAGTATAAGATAGGGCTTTAAAAGCATTTAACCGAAAGGCTTGACGATTTCCAGATGAGGTAGATATAATTATTTTATCAGCATTATTTCTTATGATATTTTTTAAGTCAATTGGTGTGAGATCAGGATTAGCGGATAATAATAACGATGCCGCACCAGTTAACATTGGGGTAGCCATTGAAGTACCACTATCAGAATAATATCCCGGAACTCCTACATTGCTAGATTTGTTTGTAGGGTATGTACTCAAGATACCATGCGCAGTGTTTCCACTTGGGTTATCACCACCCGGTGCATAAATACATACGTTATTTGCACCATAATTTGAGTAAGATGCTCTCAATCCATTATTATTTGTAGCACCTACAGTGATAATATTGGGAAGACGTATGTTTGAAGGGAAACGTTTATTATTAGAATCATTATCCATATTTTCATTACCGGCAGATGTAATGAATAATCCTGGATACTGGTTTATTGCTGTTGTTACAGCATTTACATCACTATTCGAACCTTTGAAATCACTTGTTCCGTTACTATTGTTTAAAATAGAAATTCCGTTTGCGCTAGCAAAATCTACCGCTTTAATCAAATGAGATGCTAATAAGTTTTGACCAATCTGGTTTATTCTGAGAGAAACTAATTCTATGTTCCAATTTACACCGGTAATGCCGATAATGTTGTTTCCTATTGCTCCAACTATGCCTGCCACATGCGTTCCATGTCCATTGTTGTCTGTCACATTAGCAGGAATGTAGGGATAGGGCAATGTAAAATCACGACTTAATGCTATATTAACGTTCAAATCACTATGGTCAGCTTGAATACCTGAATCTATAATGCCTACGCGGACTGGATGTGAAGCTGTACCATTGGCTATAGTCCATGCTTGTGCTGCTTGAATGCCATGTGTTCCGTGTAAAGCCCACTGTTGATGATACATATCATCGTTGGGAACTGTATCTGAGTGCAAAAAAAAGTCTACTCCTGCACTCAAAATATCTTCTCGTTGTTCTAATATCTTGATAGTGTCAAGAACATTTTCTTTGTTGGGTTGTTCTAAAATAAGGCACAGAATTGTCCTGAATTCATCCAGATTTATGTTCATAGAAGAATGCTGGTTTGTTATTAATAATTCTGTAGATTCTCGTGATAAATTCTGAACAGCTGCTATACCCAAACCTATGAAGTCCTCAACAGTATGGTTACGAAATTTCATCGTTTCCTGTTTATTCAGGACAACCAATACTCTATCATCAGCAAAATCACCATCAATGCCAATGGTGCTATAAACCTTCTGATTACTTGAAAAATCTTGTGCATTTGATAAACTCATCAAGATGAATGTGTAAAATATAACAATTGATATAATTCTTTTCATGTTTTTTCCTCCTGTTTAGCTTCCACCATGTTTTTCTTGATATTGATGCCAAATAGTTTCAATATTGTCATTTGTCAGTAAGTTTGCTGTGTATGCTTTTTCAAGTCTATAAAAGTCACCTTCATACCACACTAGAATTTCATATGCGACTTTTCCATAATTAAAAAACATTCCAGCGACATTTTCCGCTATTCCAGCCTTATCTATGATTGTGTATATCCTGTTACTTAATGCTAAAACAACACTATTGTTGAAGATACCGTAATAATCATGAATATATATATCGTTGACATTACCTTCGTTTTCTCTCCAAATTGACGGGGCAAAATTGATGTAATCATCTTTTAACCTTTGTATAGTATCTGCATTCAATATAAGTTTATTAAACCACCATTTTTCGTTTCCAAAATGTTTCCAATGAGAAATATATATTGTTTCTAAATCTCTTCTACTCAATAATCCCTGTTCATAAGATTCGGATAATTCGTAGATAGTATTTTCATCCCAGGCGAGAATAGGATATCCATAAGGCCAATAAAAAGCTATATTTCCAATTTCAGATTTAATCATGAAATCATCATAATGCCATTGGAATTTTCCTTCATGAAAAACACTCACAATGCTATTATTAAAGACTCCTATAAACGGAATAAAGGAAATATCATCTATTGTTGCTCCTAAGTTTCCCTCAGTTAGAAAAGTATCTAAATAGCTCAACTTTGCTTTTTCCATAATTTCTTTTACTTCAGTCTCTTCTATTTGGACAAAATACGTGTTTTTTTTTTCGCTAATGCTTATATTGTCTACAATAAGTTGGGATCCCATAATTAATGAATATTCTCCAGTTTCTATTTCTGTAAAGAAGACTTTACTTGATATGGCGAAATTACGTTGAATTTGCGAATTGTTTGTATTGTTTTGCAAGAAAAATTCTCCAACAATAACATCTGCACTATTTGAAGTTCTGAGATGAATTGTGAGCGATACTAAACCAGTGTATGGTTCTGTGGTGTCACAAGCTATGGTTAATAGCAACATTATTACAAATAAAAATGTTGTTATTTTTGGCATTTTTTTTTCTATTGAACAATAAATTTCATAATTTCTCGCTATGAAAAATATTTCCTGAGCTGATATTAGACCTAACATCTTGCTCATATTTGATGTCAAAATTTGCGTTTTTTTCATCTTTAGCTCCTTTATTTTAATACTCATATTTCACAATTCAAGTATAAAAGCGCAATAAATTTCAATATAGTTATTTTGTCAACACTTTTATGAAAAATCGAAGGAGATTTACGTAAAATAATTTTTTAGGATCATATAACCCATTGATATCAAAGGAATTAATATTTTAAAATATTTTTTTATCTCCTCAAAATAACATAATAAATATGAAAAAATTGAAGTGACCTAGCAACGACGGGATGAGGATAGTGACACGGAGAATAATAAATTACAATTTACAATTTACAATTTACATAAGTTTTGAGGACACTGATTTTTGTAGATTTTCACAGATTTTTTTGGGAATTTGATTATTGAATAGGCATTATCCATTTTCCATTCTTAATTCTTAATTCTGCATTCTCAATTATTTCAACAACACCATCCGTCTGGTGAGGCTTTGTTCATCTGCTTGAAGTCGATAAAAATATACCCCACTTGCTACTGGAAGACCATATTCATTTTCACCATTCCAGATAACTTCATGGTGCCCTTTAGGCAAAAATTCATTTACTAATGTTCGAACCTTTTGCCCTCTGATATTGAATATTTCCAGGTTGG
>WRLO01000025.1 GCA_009777575.1 Candidatus Cloacimonadota bacterium | reverse complement strand
GGTCACTTCTTGCTATCCTCACGAAGCAATCTCCGTGTCTCTTCCCCCCACCCCGTCGTTGCGCGGTCCCTCCCTTGAAGCCCCCCCCCGAAGCAATCTCCGTGTCACTACCCTCCCCCCGTCGTTGCGAGGTTTCCCCGCCCGTCGTTGCGAGGTCCCTCACTTGAATCTCCCCCCGAAGCAATCTCCGTGTCACTACCATCCTCCCGTCGTTGCGAGGTCCCTCACTTGAATCCCCCCTCGAAGCAATCTCCGTGTCACTACCATCCCCCCACATTTATGTGGCGGTTCAAGAGACTTTGAGATCGCTAAAAGACTCGCAGAATTACTATTGTTCTACCTTCGACTAATGAAGGCTTGCCTAATGCCCTACCCTCTTAATAATCTCTCTGACAATATCGGTTGATTTCAGTCCATCAGATTCGGCAGAATAGGATATCAAGACCCTATGTCTTAGAACTATATCTGACACCGCAACAACATCGTCTTCAGAAGGAGTGAGTCTGCCATTTAGTATAGCTCTAGTTTTGGCAGCTATCACAAGGTATTGCGATGCTCTCGGACCGGCTCCCCAGTTAATTTTTTCTTTTACAAAATCATAACCATCAGATTCATTGGGTCTAGTGGCACGAACAAGCTTTACAGCAAACTCAATAACATGTTCATTTACAGGAATATCATTGATAGCTTTTTGGATATCGATGATTGTATTTTTGTTTATCACAGGTTTGAGGATAACATTGTTTCTGGCAGAGGTTTGTTTTACAATCAATTTTTCTTCCTCAAAATCAGGATAATTTATGATGATATGGAACATAAATCTATCGAGCTGAGCTTCAGGAAGAGGATAAGTTCCCTCTTGTTCAATGGGGTTTTGGGTAGCAAGAACTAAAAAAGGTGGTTCAAGACTGTAGGTTTCGTTTCCAGCAGTAACCTCAAATTCTTGCATAGCTTGGAGTAAAGCTGATTGAGTCTTAGGGGGTGTTCTATTAATCTCATCAGCAAGGATGAAATTTGTAAAAACAGGACCTTTGATAAATTTAAATTCTCTCATGCCGGATTCTCTATTATCGACAAGAATTTCTGTTCCAGTGATGTCAGAAGGCATGAGATCAGGTGTAAATTGTATCCTAGAAAATTTCAAATCTAAAATCTTTGCGAGCGAAGATATCATGAGAGTTTTTGCAAGCCCCGGCACACCTTCTATTAAACAATGTCCGTTTGAAAAAAGGGCAATGAGAATTTGCTCAATGACCTCGTCCTGACCAATGATTACTTTGTGTAATTCTGTCAATATTTGTTCTTTTACTTTTTTTAAGGATTGTAAAAGTTCTAAATTCTTTTTGTCATTATCCATATAATTTCTCCTTTTTGTTAAAAATATCCATTAATTTATTTCCTGCATATACTAGGCTCAATGAACCTGTAATAAATATAACTACTGCAGTCAATAAATGTGACAAAGACATTATTGCGCTGATGAGATTTTCAGAAAAACCAAAACCAACTGAAAAAATTAAGACCATCAGCAATTCGTTGCTGCCTATCTGTGCTGGTGGGTGAGGCAAGATGTATGATAGGAAAATCAATGTATAACCAAATAGTATCTGGGTAAAACTGACAGACACATTAAAAGCTATAAACATCATATAGAAAAAAAAACTATCAGAAAAAGTGGCTACAAAGGTAAGTACAACACAAGGAATAAATAAAGTTTTGTGATGCTTGAATATAGCCAATCCTTTTACAAATAATTCAAAAAAATTATGTATTTTAGTCTTATATTTTAGAGGTAAAAAAAAGAATATTTTTTTTAAGGTTTTTATTATTATTTGCTGAGATAGAGCAGCTAAGGTTAGTATTGAAATTCCTATCAAAAATACTATAATTAATAATATTATTAGGATGTTCAGAGTTGGCGTGAATACAATTTTCGTAAAGGGTATTAATAACAATACAAGGAAAATAACAAAAGTATCGAGTAACTTGTCTATAAATATAGAAGGTAAGGAATCAGAGTATCTGATATTGTGGTTTTTCTTGTAAAACACACTTTTGGCTATTTCTCCAGCTCTTATAGGTATTAGATAGTTTATGAAATTACCAGCAAGGACATATGTATAATTTTTAAAAATTGGGATTGATAACTTTTGGCAAAGATTTTTATCCTCAGATTTAACATCATTATTCTGGTTAGAAAGGTTATCACGACACAACAAGAGTTTTCTGAGTCTTAGAGAACGAAAAAAATAAGATAGTAAATAAAATATGGTGGCAGGGATAAGAAAGTAAATATTTATTTCTGAAATATATCCTATAATCTCTCTCATGTCAATGATATTGAGCCATATAAGGACAAATACAATCCCAACTAATAAACCAAAGATGATTTTTGAAAGATCACTACTGAAAAACCAAACCCATTTTTTCATATTATATAACCATTGAATTCTTTTTCACATTCTATAATAATTTTTTTTAACTTTTTTTCTTTAAAAATAAATAATAATGATGATGTGACCAGATTTTTTTAAAAACTTCTGGAGCATGGTTTTCAAAAAAATTATATTTTAGAACTTTATTTTTTATAGCTACATCATTTCCTTTGTAAAAATTTATTATTGATAACTGAGAATGATGATTGGAATATTTATTTTCTTTTTTAAAAAAAGGATAAAAAATATTGGATAAAAAATCTTCTTTGCTCATTCCGATATCAGGCCATAAAGGGCAATCTATCAATGAATCATGCATTAGTTTCCAATTCATTTTTTCCAAAGGTACTATAAAATTTTTAGGAATAATATTTTCTTCTTTAAATGAAATCATTAAATCTTTTTTACCTTTATATTTTTGGTGTATATAGCCTATACCTGTCCTATTGGGAACTATTAATAAAATAATTTTTGAGGAAATTCGGGATAATTCTGTTAGAAATTTTTCTAAATCATGGACAAACCACAAAGCTGAAAAGTTCCAAGCCATATCAAAACAATTGTCATTATAAGGTAATTTTGAGTAGTCTTGAATAAAATCAAATTTAGCATTTAAATCTGTTTCTGACCATATATTTTTTATCATTTCAAGCCTTTTGAGGTCTGAATCTGTAATGGTCATATCAACTTTTTTCGTAGCTAATCCCATGCTATTAATGCCTGAAAGTCCTGTGAAACCGAATGAAGGCGTCTCTATAGCATTTTTTATTCTATAATGCTTTACTATTTTAAACAAAATATCATTGATTATAAACCTTTCATATGTCGATCCCAATCCCTCATCAGGATTGTCGAAGTATTTTTCCCAAAAATGAAGTATAGGTATAGCCATAATAAATTAAATAACAGAAATCATTTTTCTGTCATTGAGCTTCCTCTTGATCAAAATACCAGTCAACCACATTCCCAAAATCAGGGATAGTATTATAAGTTTCAATATTCAGCTCTTCATAAATACTATTAACATCATAATACCAGCTTTTGGAGATAAGTTCTAGACGCGATGTCCATAATTCATCTTTAAATAATTTTGCCATTTTTACAGAAAAATCAAAAAAACTTTTATCAATGAGTTTTTTGGTCGGGTAAGGCCGGAACGCCGCTTTTGTTTCAATAGGCTCAGGAGTAGTATTTAAATCTTCAGGAACGGGCATGTTTTCTTTTGCCTTCAATGCCCTGATTTCATGCAGTCGATTATGGATAAAATCTGCTAATTGTTGGAGACAAACTTCTTTTTTGTCTGCTACATTCCATATTTTCCCTGAAGTAAACCCCCTGTCTAGGAGTTTTTTAAAAACTTCTGACAAGGTGTCAACATTTAATAAATGAATAAAAATAGGTTTTTTAGGTAAATATAACCTTTTTTTATCAACAAGTTTGGTCAATGTATAGGGAAAACCTATGTCATCAGTTCCATAAGTTATCGAAGGTCGGACTATACAAGCTATCAACTTTTTTTCATAGATTGCTTTTTTAATGATCTGCTCACACTGTATTTTTGTTTTATGATACAAATTGTCATCTTGATATGGTGTATAAAGGTTTGCTGGTAATTCAAGCGGAATAGTGCCATATACACCAACTGAAGAACAAAAGATAAATTTAGAATTGTTTTTTATGGCATTTGCTATTAATATTTCCGTAGCAATCACATTCGCTCTCATAAATTCTGTAGAATCAAATTGTCTGCCTCCCCTTAATGCTCCGATATGGAGGATAAAATCAAAGGTCTGCGTGTCTAAAAAGACTTTTAAACGCTCTCTATCTGATAGATTTAATTTGACGATCTTTACATCAGCTTCAAATTCGGAATAAGCACTTTTGGGTGTTCCCGGTCTTACTATTGCAGTTATATCAAATTTTTGATATATCTTTCTTGCAGTGTGTTTTCCAATAAAACCTGTTAAGCCAGTTAATAGTACTTTTCTTTTTTTTTTGAACATAATTTTTATCTTTCTTCGCTGTCGATGATTTTACAGCTATATCTTTAAATTTAA
Organism: Candidatus Cloacimonadota bacterium; assembly: GCA_009777575.1. GTDB lineage: Bacteria > Cloacimonadota > Cloacimonadia > Cloacimonadales > WRIO01 > WRLO01. The sequence continues at coordinate 37,313 of WRLO01000025.1, read as the reverse complement.
TAACACTAAGGAGCTATAAAAAGCTAATATTAAATCCATATACATAATACGAGACAAAATATACAATAGGTTGTTTTTGTCAATAAAAATAATTTTACCAATATATATCTGAACTTATTTGTAAGCCACCGCGACCCGAGGCTAGCGGTGGCTTACATAATAAAATTGAGGGAGTTTACACCCCCTCTTGTATAAAAATAATTTGATTTTAAAACTCGCGAATATCAGAGAAAATCATTGAAATCTGTGTTTCCTCAAAATTCTATTTCAACAACACCATCCTTCTGGTGATACTCTCACCTCCAGCTTGCAGTCGATAAAAATATACTCCACTTGCTACTTGTCGACCATTGTCGCTTGTGCCATTCCAGATTATTTCATATTGACCTGCAGAAAACTCTTCTTTCATCAAATTCCGAACCCGTTGACCTCTGATATTAAAAATATCTATACTCACAACTCCATCTTTGGGAACAGTAAACAATATTCTCGTCTCCGGATTGAAAGGATTGGGAATATTACTCAAAGACAATTCATAAAACTCCGGAATATCGTTTTCCTTGTTTGTTTCTTCAATATCAAACATCAAACTCAAAAGATTATTTTTGATTTCTGAATATTCTTGATAAGTTCTTGGTTTATGGCGAGATACTTCTGGTTGTGACCTGGAACCGAATATCACAGACATAAAATAGCTATATGCTTGTTGCAACTCATAATGAAGCTGAGTTATTTCATCCGGAGGGTCTTGTAACAATATTTCATACATTAGTATTGCTTCATTAAATATTTGTAGAGTAACCATAATTTGAGCATGGACATTTTGAGATGCCAAAACCAAATTCTGGTTCTGCTGTTGAGAGAGAAAGTCCATTAACTCAACATAATCTCCTCTAGTGGCACTCACTAATGATGGTAACTGATGCAAAGCCATTCTCGCATGTTCTGTTTCTGGATAATCTGTGACTATCATCCTCATCTGGGCATAAGCCTCTTCGTATTCACTGTTTAAAATCAGAGATATAGCCTCTTCAAAAAGAACTGCTGGTCGTTGTGTTGACATTCTGTCCCGAAAACTTCGACGCGATGGATAAAATCTTGTCGAGTCACTCATAGCTATGTTTAATTGACCAAGGTCTACCCCGCGTGGATGTATTTGCCCCAAAGCCATTAGTAGATATTGATCTGGAGCTACTAGCGGTGGATTGTTGTCATAGATATGGGGTTTCGGATCATTGGGTTGATCCAAGGAAAAAATCATAAAAGCATCTCCCATAGCTACCGTCTCCGCAAAACCATTGGAATGGATTTTAGTGTTACTCGAGATGATACTCGAACTTTGACTGAGGCTGGATATACCCCATTGATTGTTATTTTGAATAGTGCTATTGCGAACGGTAACTTTTGCAGAGATGAGTTCTATTCCAGAGCCTGCATTGTTAGCTATCCAAACGCCATCTAATATATTGTTACCTGTAGTATGATGAAAAGAAATACCACTTGAATTTTGATTTAAGACAATTTGATAAGAAGTTGTATTGGGGTTAGTTATTTTTATACTACTATTCCCACCACCTACAAAAAGACCTTCGGAACTTACTCCATAATGGAAATTTACCATGTTTACTTGTGAATTGTTGACAATATTCATTCTTCCGCATCTATTCATCCGAAAATAATTTATATCCATTTCACTATTGATGATTTGAAAAAAATGGATATTACTCACAATAATATCATGGTTAGGATCCCCATATATCAAACTCGGATATTGATATCCTGTGATTTCTGGTCGAGAATTTATGATTGTGATTCCATCCCATCTACCAGCAGCTGGCTGATCTGTCATATTTGTAATCAATAGTCCAGCCCACATTTCTACATGACTTTCTGCGATATATATATGGTCACCCGGTATATCATAATTATAATTAAAAGGACTTATCTCCGAATAATCAAAATCCCCGCGAAACAATCCTGATGAGGTCTCACCACGAATATCTACATACCCAGAGGTATAAAAACTGCTTTGAGCAAATACACTAACCCGACTTTTCCCAGTAAGCTCAAGTCTTAAACTTGGTGGGCGTATTGAAACTCCTGTAAACTCTGGTCCTAAAAAACCTATTCCAGAGGCATTATCCACTTCTAAAGATGAAAAATCTGACAATCTAAAAGTGCTAAGATTGTATAAATTTAGTAATGATGACGATAAAGACATTATTGCATTGTTTTGGATATCTATTCTACCATCTGTGAATGTTATGTTGCTATTGGGCAGTAGATCAAACCTACTATGATAACCTGAAACTTGGATACGACCATCATAAAAATTCAATCGTGATTTGAGCATTGAAAAATTTGCTCCTTGAAACACTGCTACTCTGCCCATGCGATTTTGATTATAAGTACTGTTGACGATAGATATAGAATTACCAGTTCCTGATACTCTCAAAAAATCCCAGTCTTGCATGTCAAATGTGCAATTCTCGAAAATTAAACTGCCTGAACGAACATCAAAGCCATATGTGCGTTCAGTATTTGAGCTTTTTATATGACAATTTGTTATGGTAAGAGTAGCAGAGTTATTTATCACATAAAATTTATCCAAAATAATTGTTTGATTTGATATCGATGTATTATCGGTGATATTGAGTGCAATGGGATGATAGTTTATCACATTATTTACAGCGTTATATGCGTTGAGGCGACCACCACTGATTGTTTTATCTATTAAGTTAGGTAATATATCTACACCTGAAAGCAGAAAGTTTTTCATTGTTAGTGCTAACTCCTGTGGGAACTTGCTGTATACATCAAGTAATTCGTCACTAGCTGCATGATACATCAAAGCAATGACACCTACCACATGAGGTGCTGCTATTGAAGTTCCACCAGAAGTTTCAATATAACCATTTACTATATCTGTTGTCCAGGTCGCCCTTGCTGGTGCTGCAAGATGAACTGATTTTTCTCCCCATGCTGATCTATCCCACAATTCATCTGTATGGGTAGTTCCTGCAACTCCGATTATGTTTTGTGGACAAGTAGAAAGACTCGCATCATAAGGATTGTAAATACCAGGCTGACCTGATGGTGAGTTTCCAGCTCCCCATATAAAAAGAACACCCGCATCGTTTAGTTCACTGATTATTCTATAACGAGTTGTATCTCGAGGAGCATGTTGGAACCGAAGAAAATTCTCATACCCGCTCCATGAATAATTTACTGCAACAATAAATTTCCCTTCTGCTCCATTTGTGGTATTATATAGTCTCCTTTGGTCTAGAACATATTGTAGGTGATCATTATCATTGTTTAAAGCAATCGGTATAATATCTACGATACCACCACCCAGCCCTGAGACACCAATAGCATTGTTTCCTTTGGCAGAGACTATACCACCTACTCGTGTTGCATGTATTGTTCCGCCTTCTGCAGGACTAGTAGGAATGATTGTGAGTGTAGAGGGTATGTACCATTCTAGATCGTCATGTACATTTTCAAAATCGTAGCCTATATCTGCAATAGCTACATAAATCTCTCTTGAGTTAATATCCGGAAGTGATTCGAGTAAGCCCCAGGCACCATTTGCACTTATATCAGCACCAATCACACCATCTACTCCATGGAATGCTAAACCTCTGTTTTTCAAAGCCCACTGCCAATAAAAATATGTGTCATTTGGACCATCTGGATCTATGGGAGGATTAACCAATGGTATTTCAAAAAAATCTGGTTCATCTAAGTATCTGTCGGTATAGTAGTTTAAACTAACTGATTTAACATTTTCATCAAAGCGAACAATACTCAATAAATCCATTGAGGAGATAATGTCATCGTTGTGAGAAAAAATCCAGAGATTAAAATCCACAGATAGATGTTCTTTTTCTATCATTTCATAAGTGGAATATTTCGAGAGAAATCCCACAGTATCATTGTCCTTTAATTCAACAATAAGTTCTCCAGAAACCCATACAAATGCAAAGCTAAAGGTATAGATCAATAAAAACACTATTGATATAAAAATAGATTTGAAATTTTTCATATTATCCTCCATTTATTTTAGTATCATAAAACGACCTGTATGAGTCTCTAAGTCGTTTTTTATTTGGAAAAAATAAACACCAGACGGAACAAATCGATTGTTTTCGTCTTTTCTATCCCAAACAAATTCTTTATAACTATTTTTTGTCAGAAAATCATTTGACCTCTTTACAAGCTGTCCTCTGACATTAAAGATACTGATGGTAGTTTGAGATTCATAGAACTTGCTCTGATTATCATAATTAAAAAGAAGAAAGTTTGCATCTTTATTCTGTACAGGATTCGGATAAACTAAAGTGCTCGTAATCGGTGAAATAATATTATCATTTATATTTAAAGATTCATCTCCACACAAAAGACGGTAAATTTCTTGAAAATGACCACCAACATTTTTTTCTTGATTTAGTTTTTCAAGTAGATAAAATTCATCGACAACATAATGATCAAAATAAACTGCCCATTTCAACCACGGAGTAGCGCTTTCTATTTTGATTTCAATATTGTATTGAGAATATTTGTCAAGTAAATATTCAATAGCTGCATTTTCATTAACCCCGTTTTGAAAAGAAATAGGAAATGCACCTGAAACCCAACCATAATAAAAGTCCACAAATTCGACAATTTCATCATTTCTAAGGATGTCCATAAAATCACCTGCGAAAATCTGTTTATCGTTGAATTTAAAAAACATATCAAAATTTTTATAGTCACAAAACCACCAATCCCAGCCTCGAAATCCGTAGTCAGAATACTTTTCTACGAAATCCTTAATGTTTTTTTCAGAAGCGCTTTCATGGAATATTATTCCTATATATCTCGGATTAAACAATCGGAAATCTCCAGATGGAAAAGGTTGAGGATTTTCTAATTTCACCCATGCTACTCTCGAATCATTACTTAGGGTTTGAGCTAAATATTCTCTGTCCACTAAATCTCCTCTGAAAAGAAACCACCATAAATTACAACATTGATAATATCTTTCATTTGAAAGATACATGTCATAATCGGAGAGAAAAATTTCCAATTGTTGTTCGTTTGGTAAACCTTTTAGGTTTACTTGAATCACATCTGTTAGATAAAAATCATTTTCATATATCATGATGTTACCAATGCATGGTAGAGTTATCATTAAAATGAAAAATAATAAGAATGATTTGGTTTTCATCTTTGCTCCTTATTTTACTATTACAAATCTACCAATATAATCAGATAAATTGGAATTGTCATTTCTTTCATTTGGGATTGAAGTTATTCTATAAAAATATACTCCAGATGATATTTCTTGTCCATGTTCATCTCTTCTGTCCCAGACAAAGACATTTCCGGTATCTACTGACTGAAAATCTCTTGAACTTTTTACAAGCTGTCCTCTAAGATTATATATCCGTATCTCTGTCTCGTATCCCCCCTTAATCTCCCCTTGAAAAAGTGAGCTGGATTGTAGGGGGTATAAACTAAATCTTATAGTCACATTTCCATCTCTTACAGGATTCGGATAGACTATACTTTGCATCAATGGAATGATAGTATTCCCGGTCTCGGATTCACTTGCTGTGATATCCTCTCTTAAAAAAGGATATCCATCATTAATATCGGGGTCTATATCCCATATATCGATAAAATCCCAACCATCGTTAATATAAGTCGAGGAGTTTTTCATCTCAGCGGTAGATAAACCTAGTTCGTCATATGGCATATAAATCCAAGGAAAATCATCTAAAAATCCTGTTGATTCTTTATCCCAAAAAGAATTTTTAACAATTGATTCGACAGAAGCAGCAATAAAACCCTTTGCCGATGCAAAAATATAAGGAAGAATTACAAATGACTCTACGGATGCTATATAACAATACTTTATATTTGAATTTATAATGTATCCAACTAAACCAGCTCTATAATTAGGATCAATATATGTATAATCATAGATTAATCCATAAAAAAATGAATTTTGTAGAGTCGATTCTCTCAAATTGCCTATCAATCCTCCAATACGACTATACTCGCCTCCAGTATGGTTATAAATATAAGCCAAAGAATATGAATATTCTATGTAAGTATTTTTCGTAGCGGTGCCTATTAATCCACCCATCACAAAAGTTACTAGACTATCTGAGTATTGATCATCGATTTTGCCCGAAAATGAACTTTGTATTATTTGAGATTCATCGGCTTGTCCCACCAGCCCACCGACATATAATATTCTATGAATACCTTGTTTGGGAATTTTTATTGATATGTTACCTGAGGCTGAACAGTTTCTTATAATGCTCTGATCAGTTCTACCAGCTAGTGATCCTACAGAAAAATCAATAAAAGGTAACCATTCAGGTTCTGGTCCAGATGAGATTACTGTTATGTTTTCTAATCTTACATTTTCAATAACGGCACCAAATAAATAGCCAAATAATCCAACATTTAATGTTGAAAGTGGTAATAAGTTACCGATTTGATCAGTGACGAACAAATTACTGATAATGTGATTATTTCCATTATATGTTCCATTAAACGGAGGATTTCCTTCATCATGTGGTAACATAGCGTATTCTCCTATAGGCATAAATTCATCATCCCAATTTTTAGTTTCTGTGGCATCAATGTCAGATGTTTGGATAAAATGAAATCTTTTGGGTTTTCCCACTGTACCAGCCCAATAATAAGGTGTCTCTGACAACCACCTCAGATTAGCGAGATTTGCTATCAAAAAAGGGTTCTCTTCTGATCCTGCATTATGATCGTGAAAATTTGAAGGGGGTTCTGCCAAAGTTTCACTAAAGGCTGGATAGACCAACATAAACATTGAAATTAACACAATGAAATATATTTTTATCATCTCAAAATACCTCCGTATTTATTTTATGTTTTTTCATCTATGCGAGGGTACTTCTTGCTATCCACACGAAGCAATCTCTATGTTATTTGAACAATAAAATATAGAAATAAAATAATGAAAAAAAATCAAGCTATTTTGTCAACATTTTTATTTAGGGGTCATTTTATATTTTTCAATTCCTTATTATTTTAGTATCACAAAACGACCAGTTTGAGTCTCTAAGTCGTTTTTTATTTGGAAAAAATAAACACCAGACGGAACAAATCGATTGTTTTCGTCTTTTCTATCCCAAACAAATTCTTTATGAATATTTTTTGTCTGAAAATCATTTGACCTTTTGACAAGCTGCCCTCTGAGGTTATATATCCGTATCTCCGTCTCGTATCCCCCCTTAATCTCCTCATGTAAAAGGGAGCTGGATTGTAGGGGATGTAAATTAAATCTTATAGTCACATTTCCATCTCTTATAGGATTCGGATGGACTATACTTTGCATCAATGGAATGATAGTATGCCCGGTCTCGGATTCACTTGATGTTATATTCTCTCTCAAAAAAGGATATCCATCATTAATATTTGGGTCTATATCCCATATATTGATAAAATCCCAATCATTGTTTATAAAAGTCGAGGCTTTCTTCATTTCTTCGGTGATTAAACCAAATTCCTCAAACAAATAGCCACCATCTGGGAATAATATGTGAAACCCTGTTGATTCAATATCCCAAAAACAATTCGATAGGTTTGAGCTAATATCAGTTGACGCCAGCCCATAAGCCATATACTCAACTAAATTCATATCAATAAAAATATCCGTAGAGGCTACATAACAGCTTCTTATTAAACTGGATGTTATTGCATGTCCAACTAATCCAGCACTAAATCCATCTGTCCATGCAGTAGTGTAGATACTGCCATAAAAAAAAGAGTTTTGCAAAGTGGATTCATTCATTTTTCCAATCATTCCACCTAATAAACTGCCTCCTGCATAAGCATAGTTGTATATATCGGCTTTAGAATATGAATGTTCGATATGTGTTCTTGATGCATTTCCTATTAATCCTCCTAAATTGGATAAAATATATGAATGATTGTCAAGATTGCCTACTATGATTGAACCAGAAGAGTTACACTCATTGATCAGTGAATAATCACTTGATTCCCCGACTAATCCACCTATAAATGAAATATTATTTGGTGCTGATTTATTTAATGGAATATTAATATTTCCACTAAAAGAACTATTTATGACATCACTATTTGAAGCAAGTCCTATTAAACCGCCTATTCGATACGCTTGATGTACCATCTTGTCTGTTCTTTCAACTAAAATCTCTGCATTTACAGAGCAATTCTTTATTGTGGTATTTCTAGATTCTCCTATTAAGGCTCCTACATTCCAGTCTTCTTGGTCATAAGAATATATAAATGCATTGTCAAGATTAATATTTTCAATAAAAGATTCAAAAACAATTGAAAACATTGCGGTATGAATAAAGTGGATAGGACTAGGAACATATTGACTGGTAATATATAAATTTTTTATTACATGATCATTACCATTGAAATTTCCTCTGAAATAATCGTTTATGAGTGGTATATAATTATAGGTTGAAGATCCAATTGGCTTAAATCCATCATTCCATTCTTTAGTCTCAGTGGCATCAATATCAGCAGTTTGTCTGAAAAAATATTTTGTTCTTTGATTTCCCATGTCATCAATTCCACCCCAAACATCATGGGTCTCCGACAACCACCTTAGATTAGCGAGATTTGCTATCAAAAAAGGGTTCTCTTCTGATCCTGCATTATGATCGTGAAAATTTGAAGGCGGTTCTGCCAAAGTTTCACTAAAGGCTGGATATACCAACATAAACATTGAAATTAACACAATAAAACAAATTTTTATCATCTTAAAATACCTCCGTATTTTATATTTCTTTTCAAGTTTTTCCGTCTTTGCGAGGGTCATCACTTGAATTTTCCCTTTGTCAATTTGAATGCTGAGAAACGTCTTTAAGATTCCTCACTGAGTTTGGAGGAGCTATAAAAAGCTAATATTAAATCTATATACATAATACGAGACAAAATATACAATAGGTTGTTTTTGTCAATAAAAATAATTTTACCAATCTTAAATATTCTATAATAATTTTTATCTACAAAAAATAAAAAATAAAAAAAATGCAAAAGATAGGGTTACTTTTTGATGATTTTTGTCTATATTATATATAAGAGGTTTTATTGGGAAATTATGGAACTAAAAAAACAGATTGAAGAAACTTTTGAAATGAATGTTTCAAAATTGTTAGGCTGGGCAAATCGGAAAGTCAGCAATAGGGATGAAGCAGAAGAATTGTGTCAAAAAGCTGTAGCTCGGTTTTGTGTCTCAGTTTATGAGAAACACTCAAATGGAGAGGATATCGAAGATATTAACAAGTTTTTTTGGATGATAGCAAACAATACTTTGTTTGAGTTTTTTAGAGTTTCAAAACACGAAAAAAGAATTAAGGATGGTATAGAAAATGAAGCTATGACACTGGCAGAGATAGATTTAATTGATGTTGAGGAATGTAGTGATCAACTGAAATATATGAGGAAATGCATTTCACAACTAAATTATATTCATCGAGAAGCTATGATAATGTATTATTTAGAAAAAAAATCTCTGGATGAAATAGGATTGGCTTTGGACACCACCAAAAATTATGTAAAAAAACTTATTACAGAAAGTCGCCATAAAATTCAAACCGATTATGAGACAGGTCGTTATGATTTAAATAAAGAATACAGGCCAGATAGATTAAAAATGAGTTTCTCTGGAGAAGCCATAGATTATTCTGATTTAGTGGATGTGGGTGGTAATTTAAGTAGGCAAAATATTTGTTTATGCTGTTATGAAAAACCGCAAACTATTGACGATATTGGACTAAAGCTCGGACTCCCTAAAGCATATCTGGAATATGATTTAGAATGGCTTTTAAGAAAAGGATTTGTCAAAAAACAGAAAAATATGTATAGTACCATGTTTTTTATCTTTGACAAAACATTTAACACGATGCTCATCAATACTTTTATGAAGCATAAATCCTGTCTGGATATGATAGTGAATAAACTGATTGAGAGACAAGATAAAATAAAGGCTATCAAGTTTGTAGGCTCTGAAAAACCCATAGAAAAACTATTGTGGTTCTTGATATATAATTTTACAGATATGATGTCTTCTTTGGCTTGTTTTGAGGAGTTTGCTTATAATTATGAGGATTTATTCAGAACAGATGGTGGGAAGTATTATCCTATAGGCGTTTTTAACTCTAAATCTAAAATTCCGATAGACCCGTCATATATCGAAAAATACAAAGATTTGGATAGTTGGACTTGTGATGGGACACATATTTATGAAGATACCCAAAATGAATTAAGATGGATTGGTTTGTATAATTACCCCACTTTGCCTGAAGAGATGATGGATAAAGTTTCACCTAAACCTTTTATCCTTAAAAGTAAAAACATTTTGTTTAAAAGTATAAAACCTAATTTTAATATCAATGATTTATCAGAAAAAGAGAAAGATATCTTAAGTCAGTTAGTAGCACTAGATTTTCTAACTATATGCCAATCGGAGATTTGCTCTACCTCTGAAACTGATGGGAAAATATTACCAAATTTTTATATATTCACGACAAAACAAAGAAATGAACTGACTGACATTTTTTTAGACATTTATATTGAGATGAAAGCAAAATTTATTAGTCTGAAAAAGGATTTACAAAAAGAATGTAAGGCTATTTTGCCAGAACAGCTTACACAAAAGTCAATCGGGACGATTGACTCTACAAAAAATTTAGGTTATTATACATATTTTGCACTGATGTTTAGCCATATTTTCACTACTGGATTCGCTTATTATGATGGAAAACTTTATCAACCTAAAAATGAGAATGAAACTCTTGTTTTGACTGTAAATATTACTACAAAAGAAGAAAAAACCAATAATAAACCTAAATATAGAATAAAAATAAAAATAGAATAAAAGGAGTATAAATGGATTGTTCAAACACTAAAACCAAAGAACCCAAAGTCACTGTCACAATGGTCGAATCTGTAGGTGACATCGTCGGTGACGAACTTGACGCATTACCCGAAGAGCAAAGAGAAGCAGTAAAAGCCTCACTGAGAGAAGCATTGAAAAAAATGAAAAAGGCACAGATAAACTCATCCACAATAGTCTCTGTTGATTTCAATGCTGAAGGCATAAAGAGCATTGAGGCGACTTTAACGATAGAAGATGATAAACAATAAAAGGAAAAAAATATGGAAATAATCATCACTAAAACAGTGTCATCTATCATAATAGTTCCTGTCCTGTCATCATCAAAGACAAAGCTTTCACTGGATATTGAAAAAGATTCAGATGACAACAACAGAGAATCTGCCAAAAATCAAATTGATTTGCCAGATACTACTTATTCGCAAGTAATCAGCAATGAAGAAGGCTCTATTTGTATCGAATCTGGTTTAAAAAGTCAAGATGGTTTTGTAGCACCTATTGTTATTCCTTATAAATTTGAAGAAAATGACAATGGTGCTTCAGTTTCAAAGATAATTGACTATTTTCGTCTTCATTTTCCAGAGAAGGTTAGTGTGGTTGAGCTTGATTTTGGAGATATTGATGTAAGTGGAAAAGTGGTCACTATTGATGGATATGGATTGATTAAAAGATAATCCCTTTCAGGATATTTCAAGGAATTGATAAAAAAACTACAATAGGAGGAACACAATATGACAAAAAAAATGAATTTTAACGCGGTTTTATTTATCGCGGTAATTATGCTATCTGTAGGCACATTGTTTTGCCAAACATCTGCTGGAAATAGGCATAATGAGATAACAGAGCAATATTTAGCATCACATCCACTGCAAAACTTTAATAGAGAGGATTTTGGATTTGATGAAACTACAGGGATTTATCGCATTAGTAATCCAGTTGATTTATTTCCCAAGTCAGATGGAAAACAAAGACCAAAATATTTATCAAAAGGGAATGATTTATTTGGTTTTACAACTCCTATCCCACCCTCAGGGACAGGAACTCAAACAGACCCATATATCATTGAAAATTTAGGTAATCTCAGATGGCTATCTGAAGAGGGATATGAGGCAGGTGCCTGGACAAACAAATATTTCCTACAGACAGCTGACATCAATGCTACTGAAACAGCAGGTTGGAACGAGGGCGATGGGTACCTGCCTATCGGTTCTGAGTTTTTTCCTTTTAGAGGAAATTACGATGGAAATGGATTTTACATAAACAATTTAACTATCAATGTTCCAGTTTTTGAATATTGGGACGAACAAGTAGAAACAGGTTTTTTTGGCAGAATAGAGTTTTCAACTCTAAAAAATATGAATCTTCAAAATGTAGATATATCTGGTTGGTCTTGGATAGGTGGGTTTGTGGGTGTAGCACAGCATAGTACCATAGAAAATTGCTTTATATCAGGAGAAATTGTCTCTAAAGGAAATGTACAACTTTTTTCTACTGTAGGAGGTGTAGCTGGGGCAATGTCAAATACACATATCAAGGATTGCTTTTCATCAAGTAACATCATATCAAATACACCTCATCTAACACTTTACAATGCTGTAGGCGGTATTGTTGGTACAGCTCATTCAAGCAATATTGAAAAAAGTATTTCTATGGGTGATGTTATTGATAGCGATTATGCTGGCTATGTAGGAGGTATCATAGGGTATTCTGTTGCTACTACAATAAAGGAATGTATTTCCATCGGAAATGTTTCTGCTGAAGGACAGGAAGTTCAGTTTGCAGGTGGAATAGCAGGTGTTGTTTTGGAAGGAAGCAATATAATAAGCTGTTTTTCATCTGGTAATGTGATTGCATCGAGTAAAGGCAACTTACATTTTAAGAGTGTAGCTGCGGGTGGCATAGCAGGTATAGTAGTTTCTAACAACATCATAAGATACTGCTATTCAGAGGGCACAGTAGAAGCTAGGAGCCTAGAAACTGATATGATAAATGCAGGTGGAGTAGCTGGTGGTATCGAAAGTAGTACCATAGAATATAGCTATTCTAAAAATAGCCTCTACTCAAACCTAAGAGCAGGTGGTATAGTATCAAATATTACCAATAATAGCATAGTCAGGAATTCTTATTTCAAAGGCAGTATTATCACGGATTTTCCTAACTTAGCAGGTGGACTTTCTGGAGAATTGTGGACAGGTTCGATTATACAAAATTGCTATGCTACTGCAATTGGTGAGTTCACTGCATTTGGCTTGGTAGGGATTGTTGAGACAGACACATCGATATCCAATAGTTTTTGGGATATAGATACTACTGGGATAGACACTGCTTTTGGACTAAACAATGGTACTGCTACAAATTGTGTAGGACATACCACAATTGAAATGAAAATGCAGGAATCATACACTGGATGGGACTTTGAGGATATTTGGGATATACAGCCTGAGATAAATATAGGGTATCCTTTTTTGAGAGGATTGCCTATACCTGTAGAACTATTGCCTGTAGTGAATCTGAGTGCTGGTGTAGATGGGAATGAAGTGGTGTTGCTGTGGGAAGCGCCGGAGTTTAGAATGGAGAATTGTATTCACACCTACCCCCCCGCAAGCACAGAGGCAAGCTCTGGCACTACATGGGGGAGGATAATAACAACCTTCATCGGCTACGAGGTCTATCGTGACAATGTTTTATTGACTTCTACACCTATCAGTGAATTGACATTTACTGACTCTGATGTCGAAAATGGGGTTTATGTTTATGGTGTGTTGGTGGTTTATGCAGAGGGAAGGTCAGAGGTCGTAAAGATTGAAGTTATTGTAGACACTCTTAGTTTACCCAATCCTGTGGTTTTGCTCACTCCTGAAAATGAGGCTGCCGATGTAGAGTTGAGACCAGTATTTACATGGACATTGCCTACGGAGGGTGGTGTGATAGCGGGATTGAGGTTTTATGTTGAGTCAGAACATATAATGCCTTCCCCACTCCGAGATTGCTTCGTGGGTAATTCAAGTAAGGAACCTCGCAACGACGATAAGAGTGGTTATAGCACTATACTACCAGCAGATACGACAGAATATACTCTTGAAATTGTTTTAGAATATGAGACTACATATAATTGGTATATCATAGCTTTTAATCAATATGGAGATTCTATTGACAATCAAGTATTTAGCTTTATGACAAAAGAGTTTGTATCAGAAAAAGATGAAAGTGCTCTGCCTTTGAGAACAGAACTACTCAGCAATTTCCCCAATCCTTTCAACCCAGAGACGATTATCAGATTCAATCTTGCTGTAGATTCTATGGTCTCGATTGACATATACAATATCCGAGGACAGAAAATCAAGTCTCTTTTGAATGATTTTAGGATTTCAGGAGAATATCAAGTAATTTGGGAAGGGACAGACAATTTTGGACGCTCTGTCGGTAGTGGAGTCTATTTTTATCGCATGACTACAGATGATTATAGGGAAACAAAGCGAATGTTGATGATAAAATAATGGAGAATGATAAATTGTAATACCTTAGAAATACATAGAGGATGTTATCTTTTAATAAACTATCCTTTTAGGGAAGTTTATAAATAATTTTGATTTATTCTCCATCCTTAAACATCATATACAATAGCTCATATCTCTTTTCCAGTTCTGAATTATAAAAATCATTAGCAACCTTTTTAGGTTTAAATCGCCATACCTCGCTTATATTTGATAGTCTATCAACAAGCTCCCATTTGTGTGCAAAATTTTCATGTTCAAGCTCAAGAAGTGGCAAATAAACTGTATCTGAAAAATGGTTTCTTATTCTAATAGTTACTAAACTGTTAGCGCTGACATACATTGGGAAAAGTTCAGCTTTTTGAGAAATAAATGTTTTATCTCTAAGGGTAAGATGATTATGTTGATTTAATTCACTTCTCAAAGAACGAGCATTATAAAATGTTTTACCTTCCAATGCAGATAGACCTCGTGTCTCGATATTTATCTCTTCCAATTTGGACATGACTTTTTGGTCAAAGATAAAAACAGTTGGTTGATAAACTCTTTGGTCAAAGACATTTTGCACAAAAAATAAAGATATAAAGCATATAATACACGCTATGACAGGGTTAACAAACCAACCAAGCGCTATCTTTGATAAGTTTTTATATTGAATATTTCGAGATCCTTTGATTATACCTATACCTATTATAGCGCCTACAATAGCTTGAGAACTTGACACTGGAACAAGGGGTAAAGTAGGAAAATGAATTTTTACCAAAAGAATTTGTAAACCTCTTGATGAAAAGAGGAAAAGAACAAGACTTGAGGCAAGGATCGCTATAAAACCAGTTATTGGAGACATTTTGAAGATAGCATTACCAACAGTTTGAGCATTGCTCATCGATTTTGTCAATATACCTACAGCAATTGAAGCTCCTCCAAGAAAAAACAATTGCATTTGAGAGGAT
Organism: Candidatus Cloacimonadota bacterium; assembly: GCA_009777575.1. Classification (GTDB taxonomy): domain Bacteria; phylum Cloacimonadota; class Cloacimonadia; order Cloacimonadales; family WRIO01; genus WRLO01. The sequence goes on along the minus strand of WRLO01000025.1, from coordinate 21,939 downwards.
AGGATAAATCTGTTGAATATCGCAACTGGTGTAAAGGGGGCTGAATCAACAAACATACCCACGACATTCGCTATATTATTTGCACCTAAGCTATATGCAGAAAACGCTACTAAAGCTATAAATCCAATACGCGTATAAAAATCAAATTTAAATAACGATATTTCTCTTTTTGTGATAAATCTTTTTACTAAATAATATATTCCCATTGCCAGAAAGGCACTCAATACAGGGGTTAATATCCATGTTGTGATAATTTTTGCCATTACTCCAAAATCTGTAAAGGCTCCCGAAAATAGATTCCAGCCTATGATTGCACCTACTACTGATTGAGAGCTGGATACAGGTAGTTTGACCCGAACCATCAAAAAAAGAGTCAAAGCTGCTGCTACTGCTACCGTAAATGAACCAAAGAGCTGATTTACTGACCCCAATGAAGACAAGGTCTGAACTGCACCGCTGCCCTGAAACACAGAACCTAAAATGATAAAAACAGAAGCAATGATAGCAGCTGTTTTAAATTTTAACATCCTGGTTGTGACAGCAGGCCCAAAGATATTGCCACCATCATTTGCCCCTAATGACCAACCTAAAAAGAACCCACTAGATAATAACAAAAAGCTCATATTTTATTTAAGGTTCCCGTTTTAGAGTATAAATTGTCAATCGGTCTGCTACATCTTGAGCATAGTCTGAAATCTTTTCTACGCCTTTTACATAGTATTTTAGATGATTTTTTACGGCTAGCTCGATATCGGCCTGATACAATTCTTTTTTTATTTTTTCGGCTATATCATCTGCTTCCTTTTCAAAATAAAGGACTTTATTAACGCTGTTTGCAACCTCATGGACATTGTAAAAAAATGAACGAACTGACTTACTTAGTTCTTCTACACTATGTGAGGATGAGACTGCCAAATCTTTGAAGTCATCATATAAACTATCCGGTATAAAGGGTTTTTCTATGAGCATGTCAATGATGATTTCTTTTATCTGGTCTATTACCTCATCTGTCCCTTCTAAGATTGCCAATACATCGCCGCGATTTTCTGGAATCAAGGTATGAGAATAAACATATTTTTCGATTTGAATTCGAAGTTCATCTGCCAATCGCTCATTTTCACGAACCTTATTGACCTTTATTTCACATTCATTCAGCTTTTTTAAAACAAAAAGTTTGATAAACTGCTCAAACAATATCCCACATTCTGATGTAAGATTGAGAAATTGGTCTATTTTTAATTCCAATTCATAAATATTTTTGAGAAATATCATAAATTCTCCTCATTGCTGTTTTAATGACTATTATAAACTATCATTGAGCAAAAAACCATGCCTTACTCCAAGACAAGTGGTATAAAAATTTAACGACCTCATTTCAGTCAAGAAAAATAGTAAAATCGTAGCTCCGAAAGCTATTACATCAGCTCTGTCTGTTGATAAACCCTTTATATTTATAGACCTTTCAGATATACGATGTTTTTTTAATTTTTGAAGGATGTTTTTGACATCAATAAAACTCATCGACACCCCCTCAATGAGTGTATCATCATATTTTTCAATCTCTTTATGGATTGCTACAAGGGTTGTGAAAGTTCCACCAACACCGATGATTTTATCGATATTAGAATAGTTTATGTTGTTTTGTTCTTTTTTAATTGAATTATTAACTATTCTTTTTATCTCCTGAAATGTTAAATTTATAAAATTTTCAATAGTTTCAAAATCATATAAATCTCTCCCAATTTTGTCTTTCAAAAATACAGACCCGATGGGAAAACTTTTTGACTCAAGCAAACCTTTTTCATTCTTGTAAACAATCTCTGTGCTACCACCACCGATGTCTATTATTATTTTATTTTTGACATTATTTTCATCTCTTTGAGGACAAAATACCTCATCTGCACGAAAAGCACAAAGAGCTTCTTCTTCAGGAGATAATACAATTATATCTATTCCAAATCGTTTTTTCACTTCTTCTATAAAAACTTGTGAATTTTTTGCTGAACGCATTACTTGAGTTGATATGATGATAGTCTTGCTTACCTCAAAATTTTTATTTTCTTCTATGATTTGGTCTATGATACTAATATTCCGTTCCATTGCTACCACTGACAAATTTTTTGTCGCATAAAAATCTTCCCCTAGTCTGCTAAAATATATTTTTTCTTGCTTAATAACTATATTATTACTCGATTTTTCTGCAATTAAAACTTTTGTAGTATTTGTTCCAATTTCTATCAATAATATCATCTGTATCTCTTTAATTTTCATCATTATACAATCTCTCTCCTTCCCTTCCTCTTTGCCTCTCTTATAACTTGTTGAATATTAAGGGGTTACAAGGAACATTTGTTTATGTGGATAACTAATTTAATTCGCGTAATACTTTTCCTTATTTAACTTCATTATTTATTCATAACTATATTCAACATATTTTGATAATGTGTTCCCTTCCAGAAATATTTACCACATCTAGGGCAGTATTTTTTATCATCTTCTAATATTCTCAACACCACATTACATTCAATACAACGAGAAGCTATCAAGCTTTCTTCAATCGCAAATTTTGACAATACATACTTTAGTTGTTCATGCACATTTTCTGGAGACAAAACCTCCATACTTGCATTAAAATGTTTGATTTTTTTATTTCTGGTAATAAAGATTCTTTTATCTTTTTTACAGATATATTCAATTCTCTGCTTTGAGAGTTCCCGCCTTGTCATAGTATCAAATCCAGCAAATCTCAGCCATTTAGCAAGCCTTTGAACATTTATATCACAAAAAAATTTTGGCATAATGTTAAATTATTCCTTATTATTATCAAAAATTTATTGTTCTTTACACACTACGAAGTAGTCGGTTCAAGAGATATTGAGCTTGCGAAATAGCTCGCAGAATTACCTCAATAGAAATCGAACCATCCAAGCGGTAACTTCTCCTCCGAAAAATGTGTAGGGAAGTTATAGACGAGAAAATTTGATATAGTTTTTTTGTCAACTATTTTTCGAATTTCTCTTATTGCCGCCCCTACCTCCCCATCTGTCGTTGCGAGGATCCTTCTTATTATACTCACGAAGCAATCTCCGTGTCACTACTCCCGCTAAATCAAATGATATAGTCGTGATAGGATTGAAAGGAATGGGAAAATATGCATTCAATTGAGAAAATGAAGAATCAGCAAGTAAAGACCGCTAAATAGTTTGAGAAAATGCGAAATAAAGTTTGAGATTTTTTCTCGAAAATCAATTTTTGAGGGTGAATGGAAGAAATCTCTTGACGAAAAAGCCTAATTTACTAAGCTTTCTCATTGATAGGTTATAGGCTATGATTTGAAATTTGATTTATGAAAATGCTTGATATTTGATTTTTTTATGAAATAAAATCTTCAAAATCAAGTTATTAAAATAAGGAAATTGGAGGCATTTGATGTTTGAATTAGAAAATGAATATGTATCGTTAAAAGACGCAAGGTTTTGATGCGGAATGAATTTGAGTTTACTGCGAGGTAAAGATGCTGAAATTTTTCAATATTTTTATAACTTGAATAATTAACAAATAGTTACGAAACAGCAAAAAAAGCTTGACAAAAAAGAGGAGTTTATAATACTTGTCCTATGATTTTAAATAAATTTATTATGAATAGAAAAGCTATTCCAAATATGTCAGAAATTGGAGTAAACTATGTGGTGTAAAGGCTGCTATCGAGAAACTGCAGAAGAAAAATGTGATTTCTGCGAAAATGAAACTTTGAAAGCTATTCCTCTTGTTATTTACTGGTGTACTTCATGTAATGTCCCTATCATCAAAAAAATCAACAATACACACCATGAGATTTGCACTCTTTGCGGAAATGAAATTGAGTATCTTTGTTCTGACTTACGGCCTGTTTTTCCAGAAGAGAGATTATTGTTTGAAATATTAAATAACGAGCCATTTAAATTTCTGAAGCAAAACATCTGGGCTTCAGATAACAGATATTATATTGATGGTAAACCTACTTCTCTGAAATCATCTTTTTACAAAAAACTTTCCCTTGAAATAGTTCGAGATCAACTTGCATGTTTTTCAGCTGATAATAAGTACGAAGTATTCAATCAAAACATAGCGAAATTTATTAAAGCTAATAAATCCCACTTAATCGAAATTACAAATGAGGCTTTTGATTTTATAGAAGAAACAGCTGCAACTTATTCAAAAGAGAAGGTTGTGATTTCTTTCTCTGGTGGAAAAGATTCAACCATTACTGCTGACTTAGTGGTTCGTACCCTTGCAGATCCGAGCCTTGTGCATATTTTTGGAGACACAACATTGGAATTTCCATTAACCCTTGATTATGTAGCTAATTATAGAAAAAATAATCCTAAAGCAATTTTTAAAATCGCAAAAAATGAAGAGCAGGATTTTTTCAAGGTTTGTAGCGATATCGGTCCTCCCGCAAGAATGTTACGATGGTGCTGCTCAATGTTTAAAACGGGACCCATTGCTCGTGTTTTGAATAAACTCTATGATAATGAAGATATTTTGACTTTTTACGGCATTCGCAGTTGCGAGTCGGTTTCTCGTAGCCGATACAATCGTGTAGAAGATAGTGCTGAATCAGTAAAAATTCAAAAACAAAAAGTAGCCTCTCCAATTTTTTTATGGAAAGACATTGATGTCTGGCTTTACATTTTCAGTGAAGGATTGGATTTTAATAATGCATATCGTCTTGGATATGACCGTGTAGGATGTTGGTGCTGTCCTAATAATAGCCTGAGAGCAGAATTCCTAACTAAAATCTATTTACCTACCCAATATGATAAATGGCAAAATTTTCTAGTAAAATTTGCTCGACAAATTGGGAAAATAGATGCTGAAGAATATATAACATCAGGAGCATGGAAAGCACGCCAGGGAGGCAAGGGATTAACTGTAGCAGAGGATATAAAAGTTAAATACACAAATTGCACTACGGAGGAATATGCAAAAGTTTACCTCCTGAATAAGCCTATCAACGATAATCTCATTAAGCTTTTTATGCCATTTGGGAAAATTGCTCCAGAACTCGGACGAAAACTCATAAATGAAACTATTATATTTGACATAGCTACTAATGTGCCTATTCTTTCGATTCAACCATTCATTCAAGACGGAAACTATAATTCTGTGAAGATTAAAACGATGAATGTTGCAAAACATGAAGACTTACAAAGAATGGTTGGCTATCAAATAAAAAAATTCAATGCTTGTAGGAAATGTCTAAAATGTGAATCATTATGTAAATACAGAGCCATTTCTATTGTCAATGGTGAATACTTTATTAATAGTAAGAGATGCAGGCATTGTAAGATGTGCGTAACTGCGAAATATTTAAGGGGTGGGTGCATGATGGACAAATATTTAAGAACCAAAATAGAACCCTTGAGGCAATTGGTATGAGCGTGAAATTTAGGGCTCACGATACATTTTTCATCAGAAAAGGGTGGCTAAGTAAGGGAATGAAGAACATCGTTTCCGACCCTACCATTTTTGTAAGTCGTGACACAAACCCAATGGATGTTCTTGGAATAGGTGCTAATATGGTTAAAGCACTTCGTTATTGGATGCAAGCGGTTAAGCTTACAGAAGAACCGACAAGTGGAAGACGAGAACAGAAATTGACCAAACTCGGAAAGATAATTCATGAAAATGATCCATATATTGAAGAGTTAGGAACTTTGTGGCTTTTGCATTATAACCTCGCAACGAATAAAGAAGAAGCAACTGCATGGTATTTCTTTTTTAATGAATTTCGACCTGAGGAGTTTACTCGAGAAGATTATTTTACACAGATAGGAAATTTTCTAAGAGAACTAGGAGAAACCGTGGCAGATAGATCTATCGAAGATGACTATAATTGTATCATAAGCACTTATATCCCAAGAATCAAACTCAATCCAAAAAAATTTGATCCAGAAGACAATATTGATTGTCCTTTGGGAGAGTTAGGATTGATTGATATAATAAGTAAAAAGGACAGAGTGTATAAAAAAAATATGCCTAAGAAAGACACTATTCATCCTCTAATCTTGCTTGCAGTGATTCTGTTTCAACACGAAAAGAAAAACCCAGAATGGAGAATAAACAAAGAAAAGCGTGAAATTCGTATATCAGATATACACACAGCTAAGTGCAATGCTGGAAAAGTGTTCAACCTTGACATTATCACACTAACAATTTTACTTTACAAGCTAGAATTATTAAATTTTATCAAGGTTGTGCGAACAGCAGGACTTGATATAATAAAAATAAACTCCGACATTGATGCATTAAGGTGTGTCGAAGAGTATTATCGGATGATTAATGAATAAGAAATCAACAATTATAAGTATAGTAAAAGGTTTTCAAACCGCTATTAACATAGCATACGACTTAAGAGATTATGACAAAATAAACAGATTCATACCCACTCAGTCAAGTCTTGATATATTTGAGGATATTTTACTTTCTACCGCAACTAACTCAACACAGCGTGCTCATACACTTATCGGAGCTTATGGTCGGGGTAAATCACATATAATACTTGTTTTACTTTCTCTATTATCTGGGAATAAAAAAGATTTATTCACAACTACTTTAGAAAAAATTAGAAAGAATAATCAACCGCTTTACGAATTTGTTAATGAATATATAAATAATCATCATCGTTTATTACCAATTGTTGTGCATGGAAATAATACAAGCTTGTCGTCATCATTTTTAAGTGCTTTAGAACTTACATTAAAAGAAGAAGGGATGTCTGACTTGATGCCAGAAACACATTTTCAAGCAGCTATAGCCACAATTGATAGTTGGGAAAAACAATATCCTCATACTTATGAGCTTTTTAGCAAGGAACTGCCTTGCTCTGTCACTGATTTTGGATTATCATTAAAAGAATATGATACCACTTCTTATGAAATATTTAAAGAAATCTATCCGAAATTAACTTCTGGAAGCTTATTTAATCCATTTCTCGGTTTCGATATAGTTGAGATTTACGAAAGTGTTACAAAAGGAATAAAAGAGAAAGGATATAATGGGATTTTTGTGTTATATGATGAATTTAGTAAATATTTAGAATCCAGTATCTCTAAAGCTACTATAAATGATATTAAACTTCTACAAGATTTTGCAGAGAAATGCAATCGTAGTGGTAATCATCAAATGCATTTGTTGTTGATTTGTCATAAGGATATATCAAATTATATAAATGGGCATTTACCGAAAGAAAAAATAGATGGATGGCGTGGTGTTTCTGGACGTTTTAAACATATACATTTATATAACAATTACACACAAATTTATGAAATTATCTCTGAAGTTATAATGAAAACCCCCAGTTTTGAAAACATATTTAAAGAACAAAACAAAGTTCTTTTTGAGGAATTGATACAACGGTTTACAACAAATGGACTTATTGATGAAACCAACAAAGATGAAATAGAGAATGTAATTTTCGGATGTTTTCCACTTCATCCAATTTCAACATTTATTCTTCCAAGACTTTCTGAAAAAGTTGCTCAAAATGAACGTACTTTATTTACATTTTTATCGTCAGATGACAGAAATACTCTATCTGCATTTTTAACAAACTCAAAAAAAGAGTTCTCACTTCTTACTCCTGACTATCTATATGATTACTTTGAACCATTACTTAGAAAAGAAGTCTATACAAGTGAAATACACAAAATTTATAAATTAACTACAAAAGTACTACAAAAGATAGATGCATCTTCATTAGGTTCAAAAATAATAAAAACAATAGCGTTAATCTACATAGTAGAGCATTTTGAAAAACTTTCACCCACTGTAAATATGATAATCAATACTTTTATAAATGATGTTGATGATGTTAAACTTATTTATGATGAACTAAATAGACTTATCGAACAAGACTATATAATCTATTTAAAGCGGAGCAATAATTATCTAAAGATTAAAGAAAGTAGTGGGATAAACATACCTAGCGAGACTTCAAACTTCATAGCTACAAATCGATATTCTATGCAGGTAAAGGAAATATTAAATCGTTCAGCATTCGATGGATTCTTATATCCTACTAGATATAATGATAAATATGAGATAACACGTTATTTTGATTTCCTTTTCATTGATAGCAATGATTTTTTTGAAACCAAGAATTGGGAAAAGCGAATTTTGAATACAAAAGCTGACGGTGTTGTATATGCCATTATTCCTGAAAACGAGGATGAAGTTGAGACCTTGCATTCAAAGGTTAAAAATATTAACAATGAATTTTCTCGAGTGTTATTTATTATCCCTCTTTCATACACTTCTATTGAGAATATAGCTTTTGAATACGAGGCAGTTAAATCACTTCGTGAAAGAGTTGATAACGATGATTTACTTGCAGACGAATATGAAGTATATCTCGATGATTTAACAGAAGTTATGAGTAACTATGTGAATAATTATATTTGCCCTGAAAATAAGGCGGCACACTACTATTATAATGGAGACAGATGTATTATTTATCGTCGGTCACAACTTTCAGAAAAACTTTCAGAAATATGCGAGCAAGTGTATTGTAGAACACCTATAATTAATAATGAAACTATAAACAAAAATCTCATCTCTGGTCAAGCTCTAAATAGTAGGACACGCTTAATAGCGGGCATTCTTTCAAAAGAACTCATGCCCAATTTAGGACTAGTAGGTACAGGTCAAGAAGTATCTTTTATGAGAAGTGTTTTGGTACAAACTGGAATTATTGAGGACATTAAATCACCCAAAATAAACTTGGAACCTAATGATGAAAATTTATGTTATATTTTAAAAATAATCCGAGATTTTTTTCTTAATGCAAATAGTGGAGATGGTTCCTCCTTTTCAGACTTATATAATCTACTTATATTACCTGAAAATCATATAGGTTTAAAACTGGGATTGATTCCTATTTTTATAGCAATTGTTTTAAGCTTTGAAAGACAAATATTTATCTTTAAGCATCGTGATGTTGAGATAAAGATTACACCTGATATCCTAAATGCCATCAATGAGAACCCTGAAGATTATACTGTTATGCTTGAGAATTGGAACTCGGACAAAGCAGCTTATCTTGAAGGATTAGAAAAAGTATTTTCTGAGTTCGTGTCGGAAAATGAAAAAACCTATAATAATTTCACAGCCGTGCTAGTTGCAATGAATAAATGGTTTATGAGTCTACCGAGATATGCAAAAGATCTGAACAAATGTTATAGGGGTAACAATAAGTTTGAAATCCTTGACCAAAGGAAAAAAAAATTTATTAATAGCCTTAGACAGATTGACAGCAATCCAAGAGAGTTTCTTTTTACAAAGGTATTTTTATTTCTAGGTAAACAAGAAATATTATCAAATGCAGTTCCTCTAATAAATGAAATAAAAAACACGTGGGATAATGCTATTTCAGAATTAATTAAAGCTTTAGTGCAAGATATAAAAGCGATTTTTACATCCAATAATTCACAAGCAAGTTTACCTTCAGTAGTAAAGGATTGGTATGAATCATTATCAGAAAAATCAAAGCATCATCTCTATGCTTGTAATGAAAATAGAATCCTCAGTTTAATTTCATCTGTTACGAATGATGAAGCAACTTTTGTTCAAAGATTGGCAAAAGCCGTGACTTCGCTTAGGATTGAGGATTGGAACAATGACACAATTCTTGTTTTTTTTAAGGATTTAAGAAAATTTAAGGAAACTATAGATGCATATAATAACGAACAAAAGAACAGAACTTCATCTGTTAGTAACGAATATAAGATTACCTTTACAGACGAAAATGGCAACGAAATTTCAAAATCCTTTGAAAGAATATCTTACAGTAACAAAGCAAAACTGCTCTTTCGTGAGATTGAAAGCTCTATTGAAGAAATGGGACAATCTATAACTGAGCTTGAGAAACGGCAAGTCCTTGTCGAAATTTTACAAAAATTATGTTAAATGAGGATACATATACATGAATAGAATCGCTTATTTTGATAATGCTGCTACGACATTTCCTAAACCTGAAGTTGTTTACTCATTTATGGATAAGTTTTACCGCGAATGCGGAACAAATGTTGGACGTGGTCAACACAAACTAGCTTCCCAAGCAGGCTTTTTGGTTTCTGAAACGAGAGAATTGTTGCTATCATTAAACCATTGTCCTTCTAAGCGAGTAGTGTTTACTAGTACTGCTACTGAAGCCCTGAATATAATACTCAGAGGGATAAGGTTGTCAAATGGGAGCAATGTGTATATTTCTCCTTTTGAGCATAATGCAGTAATACGGATTCTTCATTACTTATCTCAAAGTGTTAGTTTAAACATCATTACACTCGCATTCAACGAAGAAGATTATACTTATGACCCTGAAAAAATCGGTTATCAGTTTTCCGAACAAAGTCCATCACTTGTTGTAATTAGCCATGCGAGTAACGTTTGCGGTATAATTGCACCGATAATAGAGATTGCTTCTTTAGCCAAACGATACAGAGCAATAAATGTAATTGATATGTGTCAGACAATGGGACTCATCGATACAGATATTAGCGTATCATGTATAGATTTTGCGGTTTTTTCAGGACATAAAAAACTTTATGGTCCTTTCGGAATTGCAGGTTTTATATGTTCAGCGGATGTAGAGTTGGAACCGTTTCTATACGGAGGTACAGGTTTTGATTCTGCAAGTAAAGTTTTGCCCGCAACCATTCCTGAAAAATTTGAAGTCGGAAGTCCGAATATAATGTCTATAGCAGGACTAAATGCTTCATTAAAATGGTTATTAAGTGTAGGTATAGCAAAAATTTTTGAAGTAGAACGGCACAATCTTAATTTTCTGATTGAGATTTTAAAAAAATACAACAATATAAAGACTGTCTCATTAAAAAATGTAGATAATATGGTTGGAATTATATCATGCTTTTTTGAGGGTTATAGTAGTGATAACATAGGTCAAATACTATCCAACCTTGATGTTGCTGTGAGGTCAGGTTTACATTGTGCCCCTGATGCTCATAAATATTTAAAAACGTTTCCTAGCGGAACAGTTCGATTCAGTGTCAGTTATTTTAATGACGAAAATGATTTTATAAAACTAAAAAATGCACTGTCATACATAAGAGATAATACTTAAGGAGGTAAATATTATGGAATGGAAACTAAATGCATACTCAATATCAGAAATATGGGAATGGACCAAGAAACACTCATTAGAAATAAGTCCAGATTACCAAAGAAGAGAAGTTTGGTCAACACCCGCACGAATAGCACTTATTGACACCATTCTACGAAACATTCCGATGCCCAAAATTTACTCACAGTCCATGTATAATGAAAATAAAGACAAAGTATATAGAATAATAGTTGACGGACAGCAAAGAATAAGCACAATCTTAATGTTTCTAAGAGACAACTTGCAATTGCGTGTTCCATATATAGCATCCGAGTATAACAAATTTTATTTCAGAGACTTACCAGATGATATAAAAAATAAGTTTCTAAATTATCAACTCGATTTTAACGACATTTTGAATCCTTCGAAAGAAGAAGTTCGTGATTTGTATGCAAGAGTGAATAAATATACGGTTCAATTAAACAAACAAGAATTACGCCGTGCTGATTTTCCTGGTGAATTTTTAACTCTTGCAGAAGAATTATCAAGATTATATTTTTTCGAGGAAAGTAGATTCTTTTCACGAGGACAATATAAGCGTATGCTTGATATTGAGTACATAAGTGAATTAATATGCCTTTTATTAGAAGGTGAGCAAGATAAAAAAGTTAAACTTGATGAATTCTGCGAAAAATATACTATCTTTCCACAAGGAAAGTCTGATGTAAAAAAGAACTTCGAGAATATTATTAAAGATATTGAAACCATTTTTTCCATCGGGAAACCGTTAGCAGATACCCGTTTCAAACAGAAATCAGATTTTTATAGTTTATTTGCTGGTATCTCAGAGTTTAAAACGAAAAATAAAGTTATCAACCAAGATAAGTTAACAAGTGTTCGAGAATCACTAAATGAGATTGATGAATTGATAGAACCCCACTCTGCTATCGACGAATATCGTGAATATGCTATCCATTGTATTTCGGATGCAAATTCTATAGGTTCACGACGTTGGCGTAAAAATTTCTTGACTAATATTATTGCTCCTCTTTATTTAACAACTGAGGAATTGGAGAGTGAATAAAAATGTTAATTTCGAAAGATGACAAACAATACTTTTCAATAAATAACTGTGTTGAAACACAGACTAACTCCTATACACTTGAAAACACAATTGAAAAATTAGGTGCTGGTGGTAATGCAGCAGTTTATGAATGCATAAATTCAGATGGTGAACCACGAGCAATTAAATTCTTATTAAATATTGGAGATGTAGCTCGAAAACGTTTTAGTCAAGAAATAGGTATTCTATTAACACTTGATCATCCTCACATTATTAAATGTTATGATTTTGGTGAAATTGAAGGAATAGACATTAGAACAAAAAAAACATATTCCATACCTTTTTTAGTTATGGAAAAAGCAGATATGAATATTGTTGACTACATGCGTCAGCTAAACGGTAATATAGAGTATGATACTTACGCACTACAAATTAGAGAGCTTTCTGATGCTTTAAATTACATACATAAAGTTGCTGTTCATAGAGACATAAAACCAGAAAATATTCTTGTTATTGGCACATCGTGGTTACTGAGCGATTTTGGACTTTGTACCACCATTGATGAGGAATACAAATTAGGAATAACAAAAACACGAGATCGCATAGGTCCTAAGTTTTGGTTATCTCCAGAAGCTATAGACTTACCATATTTTGGAAATCAACAAATAGACGAAGCATCAGATGTTTTCCAATTATGTGCTGTCTTTTGGTTCATCATAACGAAACGTTATCCGTTAGGATTGATTGAAGAAGATGATTATTCAACATACGATCAATTAATCTGTAATGTTTTATTAAAGGCATTGAAATATAATAAGATTAAACGTATACCTAACGGTGCAACCTTGTATAAACATATATGTCAGGCGACATTGCATCAAATGGAGCAAGAATGAATCTGAAAAACGTTGATTTAAAACTATCTTACCATTCAAATCTTGACAAAATTGCTAAAGATTTTTACATTCCATTACTGAAAGAGGCAACTGTGTATAAAAGGGCTGTGGGATTTTTTTCTTCAACAATTTTTAGTATCATTGCAACCGGACTTTCAACAATTGCTATTAATGGTGGGAAGATTCAACTAATAACATCTCCAAAGCTTTCCGAAGACGATATTTTGGCTATTAAACAAGGTTATGAACGACGGGATGAGATTGTTAAAAATGCTATACAAAGAGAAATGAAAGAACCTAAAACACTTTTTGAGAAGAAAAATCTAAATCTACTCGCAAATCTAATTGCAGATGGAATTATGGATATAAAGATAGCAATAACAGAGAACGAAAAACAAGCAGGGATGTTCCATGTTAAAATGGGATTAATTGAAGATATTGAGGAAAATAGAGTTGATTTTGTTGGCTCAATGAACGAATCCAGAACAGCAATAGAATTGAATTATGAATCTATCGATGTTTACTGTTCTTGGAAAAATACCGATGAACGAATGCGAGTTACCGAGAAAGTTAATCAATTTACTGCAATATGGAACAATACAGAACCGAATCTGTGCATAATTGATTTTCCCGAATTAAAACAGGAAATTCTAGATCGATATAAAATAACTGATTATATAAACTACCATGAATTTTTACAAGAGGAGTTCTTGTTAAGTGATATAAATAAATCAAAAATGCCTATGAAACCAGAAAATATTTCACTCTATCAATATCAAATAGATGCAATTACAACCTGGGAGCAAAAAGGTTTCTGCGGTATATTTGATATGGCAACTGGAACGGGAAAAACCATCACAGGTCTTAGTGCAATTATCCGATTATGTGAAGCTGTAAATAACAAATTGGCAGTATTTATAGTTTGTCCATTTCAGCATCTTGTAGAACAATGGGTAGAAGATATTTTTTTATTTAATATTAAACCAATAATAGGTTATAGTGCATCATCACAAAAAGATTGGCAAAAAAGATTTGACAATGCAATAAGAGACCAAAATTTGAAAATTAGTGGTAGAGAATTTTTCTGTTTCGTATGTACTAATGCAACTTTTTCATCAAAAAAAGTTCAGGAATTAATTAACAAACTACATAGCAATGCTTTACTTTTGGTAGATGAGGCTCATAATTTTGGTGCAAAAAGATTAAGTCTTTTTATGAATGAGAAATATTGTTATCGCCTTGCTTTATCGGCAACTATTGATAGACATAACGATGAAGAAGGGACAAAAAGACTATACGATTATTTTGGTGAAAAATGTATTGAATATACTCTTGATAGAGCAATACGAGAAGGTAGTTTGACTCGATATAAATATTTCCCAATTATTACAACACTAAATGAAGACGAAATGGAAATTTTTACCGATTTAACTATCCAGATTAGTAAATGTATTGTTAAAGTAAATAGTGGTAAAACAAAACTCAGTGAACGAGGCAAAAAACTTGCCTTAAAACGATCACGTCTTGTAGCAGGAATAGCTGATAAACAGAAAAAGCTTGTCGAATACATCAAACCATATATCAATGATAATCATATACTTATCTATTGTGGTGTTGCAAAAAGTTTAATGACTGATCACGATAGTTCGGAAGCAGATGAAGATGATTTGAGACAAATTGATGCTATTACGCAGTTACTCGGTAATGACATGAAAATGAGAGTATCACAATTTACATCAAAAGAAAATATTTCTGAACGTGAAATTCTAAAAAGAGAATTTGCTAGTGGGGAGAATTTACAAGCATTAATAGCAATTAAATGTCTTGACGAAGGTGTAAACATTCCAGAGATTAAGACTGCTTTTATTTTAGCAAGTACAAACAATCCGAAAGAGTACATACAGAGACGAGGTAGAGTTTTAAGGAAAGATGAGAGGAATAGAAAAGAACACGCTGTTATTTACGATTTTCTTGCACTTCCACGTCCTCTTAATGAAGTTTCATCTATATCTGATAAACAAATGAAAAGCGAATTAACACTTGTAAAAAACGAATTAGCACGAGCAGAAGAATTTGCGAGATTAGCTATGAACATGGGTGAGGCTGAAAAGATTATCAACGATATTAAAAAGGCTTATTCTATAAATGATTTCAGATTAGTATTTGAGGAGATATTTGATTATGAAAACTGATAAAGATGAAATAATTACTAATGGCATTAAGATTAACACAGTAAAAATAGATAACATCATAAAGTGGCTTATTCAACAAGAAGCAG
Organism: Candidatus Cloacimonadota bacterium; assembly: GCA_009777575.1. Lineage (GTDB taxonomy): Bacteria > Cloacimonadota > Cloacimonadia > Cloacimonadales > WRIO01 > WRLO01. The sequence continues at coordinate 6,601 of WRLO01000025.1, read as the reverse complement.
AAAATGTCCGCACGAAAGCCCGTAACGATGTTCAAATGATTGCCGACATTCAAAAACGAATAGAAGAGGAAATCAAATGTTATTGAAATCTATAAAATTAAGAAATTTTAGACAATTTATAGACGAGCAAACAGTGACATTTGCTGACGACTATGAAAAGAATGTAACCATAATTATGGGTGAAAATGGAACAGGCAAAACTACTCTTGCACAAGCTTTTACATGGTGCTTATATGGAGAGACGGACTTTGAAGATAAAATTCTTCTTTGCAAAGCCAAATCGCAAAAAATGGCATCTGGTCAAACAGAAACAGTTCGTGTTGAACTGGCACTAACCCATAAGGAAATAGAATATACAATTATAAGTGAACAAAAATATCGTAAGTCAGATAAAAAAGACAAACAAGTGGATACCGTTGGACAGCGTGATTTCAAGATAATTTACAAAAAAAATGGTCAAATAGAGTATGTAAAACAAAATCAGCTATCTGTTAGGATCAAAGAAATTCTCCCCGCTGAGTTAGCACGCTATTTCTTTTTTGATGGAGAACGTATAACTATTATGAGTAAACGACTTGCACAGGGCAAAGGTGATGAATTTGTACGTGCAGTTAGGGGTTTGCTTGGTCTTGATGCTCTAATGTCTGCAATTGACCATTTAAAGAAAACTATCAAAGATTATGACAAAAAATATGATACAGGTAGCGATGTTAAAATGGAGGAGTATGCTCGTGATATTGATATTTTAGAGAAAAAAATTGAAAAAAATGAAATACGCATTTCTGAAATTGAAAATGAAGAAACACCGGTAACAGACAGAATAAATGAATTAAATGTTTTAATTGAAAAAAATAAAGTGAGTGCTGAACTTTCTAAAACAAAATCAAAACTAAAGACACGTTGTGAAACTTTAGTAATTCAAAAAGAAAAAAATATTGATAGTTTACTGTCTGTTTTCAAAAAGTCGCCTGCTTATTTCGCAAGAAAAATGATACATGATAGCTTGATACAATTAACAGAAACAAGAAAAATAGAAAAAAGTGTTCCTTATGTTAATGAGCAAACAATAAATCATTTGATAAATAATGGGCGTTGTATTTGTGGCTCTGAAATCTGTATGGGCAATGCAGCATTCAATACGCTTAACGAACTCTTAAATTATGTCCCGCCTAACTCAATAGGAGACTCTATATCTCACTTTAAAGATATATGTAGAGTAAAAGTCCGGGACTCATATACGATGTTTCTTGATTTTACTAACTGTTATTCAAATATATGTGCATGTGAATCTGATTTAAATGAAGCACATCAGGAAATAATCGATATTGATAAACAGCTATTGGGATTGGATGATATTGGCAAACTGCAAACAGAGTTACAACGTTATGAAATCCACTTTAGAGATCTGCATAATGAAAAAATTAAACTTCACGAAGAGATAGGCGGATTTAAAACAGATTATAACCGAATTAAAACCGAACGTGACAAACTTGTTCTTAAAGACGATAATAATCGTCGTGTATTGACATATAGGGAGTATGCCCAATACATACTAAACACTATAAATAAGCAGTACACTGAGGCAGAACGAAATACCCGTATTAAACTTGAAAATAAAATCAACGATATTTTTCATAGCATTTTTGGTGAGGGCTTCACATTAACATTGAATGAAAAATACGACGTGAATATTGTTTTAAACGATATAGGAAGCTCAACAGAAACATCTATGGCGCAAAACATATCCATTATTTTTGCATTCATCGCCGGTGTAATCCAAATGGCAAGAGAAAGTCGAGAAGGCGAAAGCAAATTACTGATATCAGAACCTTATCCTCTAGTTATGGATGCTCCTCTCTCTGCATTTGATAAAGCTCGTATCAAAACTGTTTGCGAAGTTTTACCACAGATTGCTGAGCAAGTCATAATCTTTATAAAAGACACTGATGGAGAAATTGCTGAAGAATATCTTAGTCATAAAATAGGTAAACGCTTAACTTTTGATTCGGTAAATAATAGCAAGATAGAAACTATAGTGAGGTAAAGGAGAAAAAATAATGTTATTTCAATCTCAATACAGATTTTTTGGAACCCATGCCGACAAAGTTGTTAAGCTGACCGCAGAGTTTGAAGGGCAACATAAGTTGTTTTCTTTTAACCATGAAGTTTATCAACTTGCTCCTATTGTTGGATTTCTTTATAATCGTAAAGCTGAAAAAAATAGAGAAGGTGGTAAAGATACGAGTATCTTTGCTGAACAAATGTCAAACTATAAAGATGTTTTTCATTTTAATTATCAACTAATTATGTTAGTTGATAAGAATCACGAACCAGATTTTGATACTCGTGTTGATAAAGCATTTCGATTTTATGGTACAGACAAAGCTAATATAGATGAGGAACTATATGAATCTTATGTTTTGGGCGGTGTAGATGTATTATATGAAAAACTTATCGAGAATTCAAAAGCACCTGAAGATTATATTAATAATCTTTACGCTTTTTTGAAAGATTTTGAAACACGATATGGACAAATAGCAGACGAAATATACAAATTATGCGATTATTCTGGAGACAAGCATGTTTAATCTTTTCTTTAATATATTTAAAAATAAAAATGAAAATATCTACGATATTGATGCTATTCCAAAACTCTTTACACTAAATCATCATAAGGAAACAATAGATTATTTCAAAGGTATTTTATCGTACAAATTTAAACTTTATAATTACTGTGAACAGCAATTAAATCGACTTGCTTTTGTGAATTCAATTTTTATTGCTGCAATGGCAGTGTTAATTAATAATAATGTACTAGAACTTAATATTTATACAATAATAGTGTTCTTGCCTTTTCTGGTAAGTTTAGGCATAACACTTATAAATACAATACCAAAGTTCATGACAAATGGAATAGATAGAGGAGTATCAGATCATAGAACAATCTATGGCATTGATAGGATCACGAACATTCATGATTACAAAGAATATATATTAAAATTAAAACCCGAAAAGATATATGATGAGTTAATACATCAAATATACAGAATAAACAGTACTATTGTTCAAGATTACAAAGCAATAAAACTAGCAGTGATATTCGATCTTGTAGGATTGCTTTTCTTTGTAATACTACTAATAAAAACAGTTTTGTGTTGATGAAAATTATGATAACTTATGGATAAATAGATGATGATGAGAACAAAAAAGCATGGCATTGATTTAGGAATTTGATAGAGGTTTTAATAATGATCGAGCATTGGATTTCATTAGGTTTTACAGCAAACTGGATACGAGAAATTAAAAATTTTATTAACTATAAAAAAGGGTTTTTTATCCCTTTTATTCATGACATTCATTTTGCTCATTTTGATGCAAACTTAATACCTTCAGGAAGATCTCCACAAAGAATGACTGAAAAAGAAGTTAAATATTTTCTAAAGATTTGTTCTATAAATGGCTTAAAAACCACCTTATTATTAAACTCAGGAGATTATGACTTATTTACTGTCATTAACATATTAGATAGTTTTTATTTACCATTAGGAGTTCGCTCAGTCGTTATCTCAGATAAATCGTTGGCTAGAAAAATATCGTCATTATATCCAGAGTTGTTGATTCAAGGCTCTTGTATTTCCTATATAGATACCATCTATGGACTATTAGAAGAGAAAAGTTATGGAATTGAATTACATAATCCAGCAACTTGGACAATAAGGAATATGCCCTTCATTAAATCAGTAAATGAAAGTGGTTACAAACAAAAATTAATTCCCTTTGAAGGTTGTGTTAGAAAATGTGAATTAGAAGGTTGGCACCGCAATGAAGCAGTGAAAGGACGATATCACGATTTTGATGCAACATGCAAAAGAGTTGTTACAAGTATTTATGTATTTTTAATGAGTTCATGGGTTACTATTGAGCAACTAAGACGAATGGAAAGTTATATAGACGTTTTGAAACTCCCGAGGAATACTTTCGATAATTTTGATGAATTTTATCGGTTTATTAATTTATACGAAACCAATGAACCGTATAACATACTTGATTTTTATGGAACTTTTTTATCGCAAATAAAAAAAGATAACGTGATTATGTCTAATGTATTTGACGATTCTTTTTTTGATAATACTATTTCTGACAAAATTAATCAAGATTTTCTTATGCCATATATAAAAAAACTTGACAGAATTCCTTACTTTAAAAAAATGGATGGAATGGGGGTTTAGTTATGTTTAACATTATAAAAAGAAATTTGCAAAATATTGATTATTACTTGTCTTCTTTGAGATATATTTACTTTGGATTCAAAGTGAAATATCCAGAAACGATTCAATGGCATATTACAACAAAATGTCAAAACAATTGTAAACATTGCTATATGTATGACCCAATAACTTATGAGAAAGAACAAGAAAGAACATTGAGTTTAAAACAAAAAAAAGAAATAATTAAAGAAATAGATAGATTTGGAGCTGAATACGGTATTTCATTCAATCATTATGTGTTAATTGGTGGTGACCCATTATTAGAAGATGAAGTATTTGAACTTGTGAAATATTTAAGACGGAATGGAAAAACAGTTTCTTTTGGTGGAAATCCTGAAACTCTCACAGATAAAAACTGTAAACTTTTGAAAAAATTAGGTATTGTTAATTTTCAATTGAGTTTAGATGGTTTAGAAGAAACTCATGATATGATTCGTGGAAAAGGTAGTTTTAAAAGAACCATTGCTGGTTACGAACAACTGCACAAATACGGAATACACACTACTACCATGTTTACTGTTACAAATATGAATGTTAATGAGTTTTTTGACATCATAGATTTTGTCTATTACAACACAAAATCTAAAGGGATTGCTTTTGATTTTTGCTCTCATGTTGGAAATGCAAGAGAAGTTAAGCCCGTTCTTTCTCCAGAATTAGTATTCGAACTATCTCAAGCTTATCTTGAACTAAAAAATATAAGAGAAAAAGAAAGACCAGATTTTCATTTTGCAGAGAAACCGGGCTTTTTCCGTATGTTAAGAATGCATCGCAGAGAAATAGCTTATCTTGAAGATGAGTCTACAGATTTTATCGCGGGTTGTCTTATTGGTTGTAGGTGTCAATGTATTCTATCTGATGGTTCTATAGTATCTTGTCGCAGATTTCCTGAAATTTTAGGAAGATTACCAGAGGATAGTTTTGAAAGTATTTATTTACAAAATGAAACACTCAAGAAATATCGTCGACCACAATTTTATAAAGATTGTGGTGAATGTATCGGATGGAACTGGTGTCGTGGATGTCCAGCTGTTTCTTATGGTGAACACGAAGATCCGTTTCAAAAACCAAGTATATGCTATTCTCATTTATTGAATTTTAATACTTATAAAGAGCATAAACCTATTCCAATGGAATCCACATTAGCTGAAGAAGCAGAACATATAAAAAATAATACTCGTCATAATTACTTCGCAATGAGAATTAGCAGAAAATTTTCAAAGAGAGTATTGGCAGCTTTTTCTTTAATTGACAAACAATTTGAGTTGTCTCTTTTTATTGAAAAACCTAATGAATGGTTTATGAAAAATGCACCCAATTTAAATTTTACAGAACAAAAATATGTAGTTTTTCATTACAATAGAAATGCATTGGAACTGTACAAAAAACATAAAAGTCCAAGATGGCCTTAAAAAAGGAGTTAATCAATGGATCACAGAAAAAACTCATTAGAATTTCAAAAGCTCACACAGAATAAACAACCTAATCCATTATTATTAAAGGCATTGGCTTTGTTTGGAGACTTTAATGGGTTTGCTGTGGAATTAGGTTGTGGGAGCGGAATAGACACAATACTGCTTGCCAACAATGACTGGAAAGTGTTATCGATAGATTCAAATTCCGAAGGTTTTAATAATATTGAAAAAAAAGTTGATATGAAAATAATACAAAATATCGAGATAAAAAATGATTATTTTGAGAATATAGAAATCCCAGAAGCAGACCTAATATATTCTTATATGAGTTTACCTTTTTGTTGTAAAAATAACTTTTTTGTGATTTGGGAAAAAATAACAAAGGCAATAAAAACAAATGGGCGGATAGTAGTTAGCTTGCTCGGAATTAATGATGATTGGGGACAAGAACCTGATATGACATTTTTAACTAAAGAGCAAGTCTATGATTTACTTAATGATTTTAGCATTGAGTATTTTGAAGAGATTAATTTCATTGGTAAAAGTGTATTATGTAATACAAAAAAATGGCATAAATTTGAAATCATAGCAAAAAAAATGCCATATAAAATATCATAAAGGAGAAACAAAATGTATAACGATGAAATTTTTTATAGTATAATAGGAATTCTTATAGGAATTGGACTTATTGTGGGAGTTATTGTATTGATTGTAAAAAACTTTAAATCTATACTTAATTTTTTCTTGTCAGTTTTAAAGTTTTTCGGGTGGTTGACACTTATAGGTTTGGGTTGATCTTGTTATATATTTCTGGACAGTATTCATGGGGTTGAAAAAATGTTCACAGCAAATTAACGGAGGAATAAATGTCACACAAGTATACTGCAAAGTTTAAAGAACAGATCCTTGCATTGAAGC
>WRLO01000024.1 GCA_009777575.1 Candidatus Cloacimonadota bacterium | reverse complement strand
CTACGGATAGAGGAAATCGGAGATTTCTGCTACGGATGGGGGAAATCGGAGATTTCTGCTACGGATGGGGGAAATCGGAGATTTCTGCTACGGATGGGGGAAATCGGAGATTTCTGCTACGGGGACTCACATACTTTTTTGAAGATGATTGTGGTCGGCATGACAAGGTCTCCCCCACCGTGAATGTGTGGGATAAAAAGGTGTCAGTAAAAAAGGACACAACATCAAGTAATAAAAATTATATGTAATAAATAATATAAAGATGAGTTTTACTAAAAGATGTATGCTTAAAAATGATAAGCATAATCACCAGCTTTGACTAGGTGGTGAATTTTGATTTAGACGGAGTTGATATGCAAAAAAGAATCATGGTATTGATTGCTATTTTTAGTCTTTGGATAAATATTTCAGCAAATGTAATGCCACACCCATTGAAGCCGGATGGAATACCAGCCGCATTAACCAAAGATGAGGATTCATCGTTTGAAGTTTCACAAATTGGAAATACATCTCCTTATAGGATGAATGGGTCATTGACCAATAATATCCTTGTTTTGAGGATAGATTTTCCGGACCATGCCTTTCTTGAAGAAGAACAATTTCCTGCTTTTCATCCACATAATGAAGAGTATTTTCGAAAATATATGGAGCATTTAAAGAATTTTTATCTTGATGCCTCAAAGGATTTATATGAATTAAATTATTACATAGCACCAGAGGTTTACACTATGAGTGAAAATCTGGGATATTATGGCGACGATGAATTTGAATCACGGCGCCGGGTAGAGATGATAGGCGAGCTTGTAGAAATGATAGGTGAAAGCTTACCATTTAGAAATTTTGAAGCATTGATAGTATTTCATTCTGGAGCGGGTCAGGAATCCGACCTGTTTGGCACGCAGCGTCATACATTGTGGTCTACTTTTATGTCTCAAAATACTTTCCGCAATGTCTTTGACCCCACAAATCCGGATTATGAGGGCATCCCAACAGCAGATGGATCTTTTATCACCAAAGTAGCTTTGATAGCATCATCTCAATTTCACCCAGATTTTACATTAACTTTAGATAGGCATTTTGAAATATTAGGGGTATTGGCTACTCAATTTGGAAGGGTAATGGGGCTGCCTACTCTTTTTGGCAATGTATCCGCTTATGGTCAGCATGCAGGAACTGGAAATTATTGTATCATGGGGACAGGAACCTGGAATAACAATGGTAAAACTCCTCCATTGCCATCAGCATGGGTGCGATATTTTGCTGGTTGGGAAAACCCAATTGAGCTCAATCAGAATATGGAAAATTTACAAGTAGCGCATCGGATGACAGGTAGGCCTCCAATAGAAGATATATTTGATAGCGAAGTGCTTTCACCGAGTTTAAAGCAAGGTTCTACATTGTATAAAATCAATATTTCTGAAAAAGAATATTTTCTGATAGAAAATATCCAACACAATTATCATCCAGACAGGGTGCTAAACATCACCACAAATGAATGGCGACAAACAATTAATCATAGTTTTAATCTTTTACCAAGCGAAGAACAAGACTTTTTGTATACGGATTTATTAGATGGAACAGGCACAATAAGAGTCCCAGTGGTAAACCTCATGAAAAATAATCTCAGAGGTAGTGAATGGGATTTTTTCATCCCTTATGTTCCTTCTTACAATTTACAAGGTTATCATGACCCTTCTGGCCTTTTTATATGGCATGTAGATGAATATGTCATAGATGCCAATATCGCTTCAAATACAGTGAATGCTAATCCTCGTCATCGTGGTGTAGGTCTAAAAGAAGCTGATGGTATTCAACATATGGTTTCTCCGACACCCCATACCTATTTTCGTGGCGGACCATTCAAAGCCTATCGTGCAGACAACAACGATTATCTCGGTTTTCAAACAAATCCTTTTACTGGACATTATTCTACTCCGACCGCCGAAAGCCATTATGGAGGCATAAGTTTTGAGATATATAACATGGGTTATTCAGCCGAAGTTATGACTTTTGCAATTAGGTTTGATCCGTGGAGCGATGCTGATTTTAGTAAAGCAAACTATTTAGAGCCTTTTGTCTTTGATTTCAATGGAAACGGGATAAATGAGGTTCATTATTTCCATTCTGATGGTTATATGACGGTTTTTGAAGACAATATTCGATTGAACACTTTCTGGCTGGAAGCAGATACATTGGCTTTTAACTATACCTTTGATGGTCAAAGAAACCTTTTGATAGCAGCTCAAGACAAGTATTTTTCTACAAAAGCAAAATTGATGAACTGGGATGGAGAGAGACTTGTAGAGGTTTGGGGATTGAATGATTGGCATTGGACAGGGTCGGTGGTTTATATCGATGACGAATGGGAGATAGAAGGCAGACATGCAAGATGGATATTGTCTTTAGTGAGTGATGAAGAAAATTCTTTGGGAGGAATATCTCATAGAATTTATATACTTGATGGGAATTTCGATGAACTGCATTTCAGTGAGGGAGAGCAGGTTTTATCAAATTTATCATATCGTAATCAAGAAATAGTCTATATAAATAGAAATAGTCAATCGGAACAACATAGACTAAGAAAAATAGATTCGAACCTAAATTATCGAGATTTGGATATGTGGTCAAGCAATATAATCGATGTTGAAGGCAGGTGGTTTATCTATAGTGGAGATTTTTTTGGAGCAGAAGCAGCTTCCCAAGGTGTATTTTTTCTTCATTACAAGATATCAAATACCAATAGATTTTTCTTTTGGGAAGAACAGTGGGATTCAATCGATAACAGAGCTTCTGGAGGAGGCTTAACAGAACTTGAGATTGACATGCCATATCAGATGACCGGACAACCAGTTTTTAAAGATCTCACAAAAAATGGCAAGGCAGACATCATACTCAGTCATGCTAATGGTTTTTCAGCCTTTACTGTATCTGGCAATCTCATCAAGCATGTAATGATAGATAATCCAGATCCTTTGAATGAAGGAGGAAGCGGCTTGATAGCTTGGAACTGGGCAAATGACGATAATGTTTATTTTGTGGGAGGTTTTTCAAGAAATAGGTTGATATTTTTTGATGACCAAGGCAGAGTGCTATCGAACCTCACAAGGACACTTGGTTACCCGATAAGGACATTTCCCTTTATCAGTATGCAGGATAATGAGGTTTTTATTTATCAGGCGACCGATCAAGGTAGGGTATACAACATCCCACTGATACAAGCTCACAATACAGATAGTCTTGGTTGGAGTATGGCATTGGGTAATTATTTCCGCAATGGTTTTTGGCAGGATGAATTAGTTAATAGCTTTATAGGCAATACTGGGGTCTTTGTGGGTGGAGAAAATTATGTTTTCCCAAGTCCATGGATCCGCAGATATCATACTGAATTGATATTCAATGTAATGACGACAGTGGACACACCTGTAGAAATCAGTATTTATAATATTGCTGGTCAATTAGTCGCGAGGCGGACTGAGCATTTTATCGGTTTTGAAAGTGATAGGGTAAAATTTGTATTCAATCCGGGAAATTGGTCATCTGGCGTGTATTTTGCTGTTTTGAAAGCCCAAGGTAATACAACCAATGTCCGATTTGCGATTGAGAGATGAAATAAGAATGACTTTTTATAGGGATAAAATATCAAGATCCGTAAAATATTTATATGTAACATTGATTTTAGTGTTTTATGTATTTAGTTTAATAGCTCAGAGTTGGAGGGTTCGAGATACTGAATTTAAGTTTATTGAGGTAAGTCATGGTGAAGTTTTGATTTCTTTGGAACCCAGCTTTCTTGATATGGATAACGCTCGCCGTGGTATAAATGAATTTTTAGACTCTTATTCAAGATTCAATTTACAGCACCCATATCCGAGTTTACGATGGAGTTTTGAAGAAAACAGCCTCATTATCCATACAGTTTATAACATAGATTTGTTTGCAGAAGAGGTAGAGGAGCTTTACGGACAACTAAGAAACGATCCCAGGGTTAAATCCATCAGAATGAATATTTGGTATAATAGTATTAAATTTAATTCTCAAAAGATGACGCAAAATAAACCATGGATGCCACTTTTAATAAAACGATGGGAAAGTGAAAATAGAATTCTGATTGCTTTTATCGATGAGTTTCAAAGATCTGGGACTAGTATTTTTATAGATCCATCTGTCCCTTATATGCCTCGCACTCCTCAACCTCAGGCATTTGGCTTAAGCTATATGGGAGATTTTTGGAATTTTATTCAAAGGCAAAGAACAATAAATAATATTAAATAAAGGAGAACTATGTCAATATCAGTAAAATATTTATATGTATCGTTGATTTTATTGTTTTATGTATTTAGTTTAATAGCTCAGAATTCGAGGGATCGAGATACTGAATTTAAGTTTATTGAGGTAAATCATGGTGAAGTTTTGATTTCTTTGGAACCCAGCTTTCTTGATATGGATAATACTCGCCGTGGTATAAATGAATTTTTAGACCCTTATTCAAGATTCAATTTACAACACCCATATCCGAGCTTACGATGGAGTTTTGAGCAAAACAGTCTCATTATCCACACGGTTTATAACATGGATTTGTTTGCAGAAGAGGTAGAGGAGCTTTACGGACAACTAAGAAACGATCCCAGGGTTAAATCCATCAGAATGAATATTTGGTATAATAGTATTAAATTTAATTCTCAAGAGATGACGCAAAATAAACCATGGATGCCACTTTTAATAAAACGATGGGAAAGTGAAAATAGAATTCTGATTGCTTTTATCGATGAGTTTCAAAGATCTGGGACTAGTATTTTTATAGATCCATCTGTCCCTTATATGCCTCGCACTCCTCAACCTCAGGCATTTGGCTTAAGCTATATGGGAGATTTTTGGAATTTTATTCAAAGGCAAAGAACAATAAATAATTAAATAATGGAGGACATTATGTCAAAAGAAAAAAAATTAAGGCAGAAATTAACAATCATGTTGATATTTATTTTAGTAGCAGGTCTACTAAATGCGAAGGTGGATAGCAATGCAGGAGAATATGGTTTTCAGTTCTTAAAAATCCCGGTTTCTCCAGAATTAGCAGGTATGGGAAATGCAGGAGATATGCTAAATAACTCACCATTAGCGATATTTCATAGTCCTGTAGCGTTTAACTGGCAAAGAGGAGCGTTTGTAGCAGCATCGCAAACAAATTGGTTTGTCGGGACAAATATGTATAATCTTGCCTATCGAAATGTAGGTCTTACGCGTTCATTTGGTTTTGGAGTAGTGTATATGGATCACGGGACATTCGATAGAAGAGAAGAGAATGGGACCTTGATAGGTAATTATTACCCAATGGATATGAGAGTGACTGGTAACTATGCCTTTAGACTAACTCCGAATATCAATATAGGAGCTAATGCCAACATATTGTATGAAAAAATAGATACCTCGTCTTCATTGGCATTTACAGCCGATTTAGGGTATGTATTTTATACTCCAATAGCTAATACGACTTTTGATTTTTCAGTGAAAAACATAGGTGGAAGCACAAAAATGGACGAGGAAAATATTGATATCCCAATCATAGTAGATGGTGGTATATCCACAGGATTTATACCTAATGAAATAGTTGGTTTTTATCCTTCCTTAAAAGTCTCCTATATGCGTGATCATGACAACCTTTTACCCGCATTAGGTCTGCAAATGAAGCTATACGACATGCTCTTTATACGAGCTGGTTACAAATTTAACTACAATGAAGAAAATTTGTCAGCAGGCTTTGGGCTACATTATCGCAATGTGAAGTTTGATTACTCATTTATGAACAACGAAATAGAGGGACTTCATTTGTTTGGTTTAGGTTGGGAGTTTTAAATGCGATAAGTAATATAATGGAGTATACAAATTAATCCTCCCAATACTCTTAACAAAATAGTTATAAGTAATTGGCACAAAAATTGCAGGATAATTCATAAAATAAATAAATGACAGAAAAAATTTCCTATCATCTGCAATGATGTATTAAAAAAGGAGGACACATTGAAAAAACTTTTATTTATTATTCTGTGTATATCGTTTTTCGGAACCATATATGCACAGCCCGAGTGGGAAAATTTTCAGATGAGCAATACTATTTTTCATCCTTTCCATTTTTATAAATATATCACAGTGGATAGATTGGGTAATAAATGGATTGCAACGCAAAACAACGGACTCATCAAATATGACGGGACAAATTGGGAATTGTTTTATACAGAAAATTCTCCTTTAACAACTAATAGTATCAACCATGTATTTTTTGACTCAAGAGACAATATGTGGATATCAACTCAAGGAGGCGGACTCTATAAAAGACAACCAAACGGGACTTGGCAGATTTACAACACATCGGTTGTAGGTTCTGGAGAATCTCCAGTTAATTTTCCCTCCAATGTGGTAAATTGGGTAACGGAAGAGGCAAATACAACTATTTGGGTGGGCACATTTCAAGGATTAGTAATGATAGAGGGTCATACGAATGAAAGTTTTGGAATATTTCGTGTGTTCCGAAGTCCTAATCCCTTGCCATCAGATGATATACGCGTAGTTCTAGTAGAAACAGCAGGCAACAATCGCTTTAAATGGATAGCTACATCACAAGGCTTAGTTCGCTTTGATATCGATAGTCAGTATGTTCAGCATTGGGTTATCTTTAATTCTGACTCTGAAAATGCGATGTTACCAGCTAATGGTATCACAGGATTGCATATCGATAATCAAGGGCATAAATGGATGAATGTATACAGTCATCAAAGCGATAATGGTGTAGGAGTAGTTCGACTGAGTTCAAGTGCAAGAGAAATATTAAAAGAAGATTGGACTGTATTTACGACCCCTCAACTTCCTTCAAACAATACTCGTTCAATAGGACATGAAAATCGCGGTTCTGGGACGCATCCTTTTATCTGGATTACAACAGATGCAGGGATAGTAAGATATGATGGGACAAATTGGGTTGTAAGCAATACAACCAATACACCGAATTTACCCACAAACGATATATTTGGGATAGCTATAGAAAACAGTTTAAAATGGTTTGGAACTAATCATAATTTAGTCAGATTTGATGGTGCAAATTGGTCAGATCTCAATTTTTTAAATTCTGGAATTCCAGCCAATCATATCCACGCGATGACCTTCAGTCCACAAAATCCCCAAATAAAATGGATAGGAACAGCAAATGGGTTGACAAGATATGATGGGCAGAACTGGAGAGTATTTAATTCTGCAAATTCTGGTTTACCTATAAACGATATACGAACCTTAACCTTTGATAATGAAGGTTTTTTATGGATAGGAACAGTTCAGTCAACTCATATAGGTGGCTCAATCATAAAAATGAATATTGCTAATAATGCGATGCAAGTATATACCTCTATCGACTCACCAGTTCCTTGGAGTACAATCACAAAAATATCAGTAGGCAGGCAAAATCGAATCTGGATAGGCACTCAGGGCGGAGCATTACTTTCTCTACGACAAACAAATTCAGGAGATATATGGGAAAGGTATAATAGTGCTGAAACAGAGTTACCATCGGACAATGTATTTGATGTATATATCGATGAAAATGATTTTAAATGGATAGCCACCGATGCAGGTATAGCTGTTATGGATGATATAAATAGATTTACAAGAATATATGATATGATACAATGGGGGCTTCCAACCAATAATGTCAGAAGGATCAAACAAGATCGTGAAGGTTATATATGGGCAGTAACAAGTGGTGGTGTCGTAAAACTAGTAAATGGCAATTGGATAAGACTAAATTTTCCTAATATAAGTAATCCTAATGTCTTTGATATAGGATTTGATGCTCAGAATATAAAATGGATAGCAACAAGTCAAGGTCTACATAGGACAAACGAGATTGACTGGAATTTGTATAACACAACCGGTTCAGAACTTCCCTCGATGAATATGACCTTTATTGAGATGGAAGAAGTGAGTAATCAAGGCAATATATCCAGCAATAAATGGATTGGCAGCTCAGACTTAGGAGTGACAGTCTTTCGCGGTGGTCATCAACAATTTCCCAATGGAGCAACTATCTCAGTATTTCAACATCCTGTCATATCAAATTCTTTGAAGATAACAGCAGTGGTAAACAACATCCGGGTAGATAATGTAGCATTTGCCATAAATAACATATCCAAAGAGCATATTGAATTAGCTCAAAATGCTTGGTATACAGACCATTTAGTAGAACAAAACCAAAATGTACGGATTTCATTCACGTACTGGTTTTCAGGTCGAGATTCAACAGTCATAAGGAATGTAAATGTCAGCATGCTCCAAAGTTCAAATAATCAAATATCTATTGGTGATGGTGCTTTTCTGGATATTATCAATGATCTGCCTAATTCTCAATGGTTTTTGACAGAAATATTTGAAGACGAAACTGGCTATCTTTACTATCAATTTAACGACATAAAAGATTTCTTAGCAAATAATCTCTTTTTAAAGGCAGAAATAGGTCATAAAATTCAAAAGAGAAATCTAGAAACAAAACATTGGTATGATGCCTCAGAAATGCAAAATACCGGTCAATCTTGGGCTTTTATTTCAGAGGGAGTAGATTATCGAATTATCAAAGATTCTGAAAATATCTCAAATTTAATTCTTAATCTCACTAATTTCCCAAATCCTTTCAATCCAATGACTACTATCAGTTTTGATGTTTATTCAGCTTCAAATCTGCAAATTGACATTTACAATCTTCGAGGGCAGAAGGTTAAAAATCTGGTTGATCAGCATTTTTCTGTTGGAACTCATAGGGTTGTCTGGAACGGAAGAGACGAGTTAGAAAATGATTTAGCATCGGGGGTTTATTTCGTCAGAATAATCTCTGAAAATGAAACAAAAAACAGAAAAATACTATTATTAAAGTAGGTAATTATGAAAAAAAATCAAATCAAACTAAAGCGAAACTTGATAATTAAAAAAACTTTAAATACAGTTTTTTGGGTAAGTTTGCTTCTCATAGTCAGCTTTTCAAGCTATTTATTCACTGGTTGTGGGAACAAAGGCAATGATGTATCATCTTATTCAAGCAATGAACTCACTATACTAGGATGGCAGGCTTTTCAAAACGGAAATTTCGCAGAAGCCGAAAGATATTTCAATGAGTTGACAAAAAGAGAAGATGCCTATCTGGTAGGGCATGGAGGACTTGGTTGGACATTTTTAAGAACATATAAATACCAAAATGCAAAAAATGAGTTTAATAAATTCTTTACACTCGATTCTCTAGGAGTTTATCCACCAACAGATAGCCTAACAAGAGATGTCCGAGCGGGGCAGGTATTCGTCCATAGTGCTTTGTCAGAACACAGCGTTGTTATAACATCAAGTCAAGGATTTACAGCCAATAATGCAACCAACAACAATTGGAGATTTCGTTACGATAGAAACATCACAGTAGTAGATGTTAGGCTCCTCAGAGCAGCATCACAAGTATCGATGAAAAATTTTACTGATGCTTACACAATGGTAAGATTGATAGAGCCAAGTTTTGAGACCGATTTAAATACAGTGGAAGGTAGATTGATGCTTGTAATGAAGATAGAAGAATTAATAGAAATGAGACGATAGGGAACTATCCTAGAAAAAAATAACCACAATGTCTCAGATAGAAAATAGTTAAATGATAAACATAAAATTAGATGGAATAAAACTTTCAGTAAGTGAAGGCAAAACAATTCTTGAAATAGCAAATGAAAATGGAATAAAAATACCTACATTGTGCTACAACGAGAGATACATTGCGAATACTTCATGTAGGGTTTGTGTAGTAAAAATTGCTGGTAGAAATGGATTTGTGCCTTCTTGTTCAACAATTGTATGTGAAGGTATGGAGATTTTCACCAACTCAGATGATGTGTTAAAAGCGAGAAAACTGATACTTGAGCTTCATTTATCAGACCATTTTGCTGATTGTGAGGCACCCTGCAAACTCTCATGTCCCAATCAAGTAGATATTCAAGGTTATGTCAATGCTATCTCAAAAGGTGATTACCATGAAGCTATTCGAATTATAAGAGAAAGATTACCAATGCCTCTTTCTGTTGGTAGGATATGTCCAGCTTTTTGTGAAAAAGAATGTAGAAGAACACTTGTCGAATCACCCATATCCATTAGGCAATTGAAAAGATATGTCGCTGATAAAGAATTGGAGATAGGAGAGTTTCCATCAATAGACTTTGTTAAACCCAACAATGAAACACAACTTAGTCAGAAAAAAATTGCTGTCATTGGTGCAGGTCCATCCGGTCTTACCTGTGGTTATTTTTTGGCAATTAAAGGTTATCAGGTTGATATATTTGAGTCTGAATCAAAAGCAGGTGGCTGGCTAAGGTATGGTATACCAGAATTTCGATTACCCAAAAAGATTTTGGATAAAGAAATTGAGATTATGAGTCAATCTGGCATGAAAATACATACTGAGAAAAAATTGGGGAGAGATTTTTTTTTAGCAGATATTTCAAGTGAATATGATGCTGTTTATCTAGCGTTGGGGGCTACAAAAGCAGTAGAGATGCCAATAAAAGTTACATATAATAAATCTCAAGATACACCTGTAGATGATGAATCAAGACTAAAAGACATTTATTTAGGAGTAGATTTTTTAAAGAAAATTGCGTTGGGTGAAAAAATCAACATCGGGAAAAAAGTAGCAGTTATTGGAGGTGGAAATACAGCTATCGATTGTGCGAGAACAGCTAAGAGGCTTGGTAGCGATGTGTCAATTGTTTATCGCAGAACTAGAAATGAAATGCCTGCCGAAGAATATGAAATCAATGCTGCTGAAGAAGAAGGCGTCAATTTTATGATGTTGAAAAATCCAGTGGAATTTAAAGGTGACCATCGGTTAAAACATTTAGTATTGGAAATCATTGAATTGGGGGATCCAGACTCTACAGGTCGAAGAAAACCCCTAGGAACAGGAAAACATGAAATTCATGATTTTGATACTGTGATAACCGCTATTTCTCAGATACCTGATGTAAGTTTTCTTGAAAACCCTGAAAACAAAGTTAATGACCAATCAATCCCGTTTTCCAGATGGTCTACTGTAATTAACGATGAAAAAACAATGTATACAAATATTGCCAATATATTCGCAGGTGGCGATCTTAGAAGAGGTCCATCTACTGCAATAGAAGCTGTAGCAGATGGTCTACTAGCTTCTGAAAATATAGATATATATCTTTCTGGGGGCGAAAAAAAGAATGAAAAATTTGTTTTTAACTCAAAAAAAGCTGATAAATTAAATAATATACCTTCATCGATTTATAAAGATTATGAGCAGAATAAAAGAATAGAGGCAAAAGAAATACCTATTGATGAAAGGAAAGGAAATTTTCGCGAAATAGAAACAGTTTACATGGATGATCAAGCTCATCAAGAAGCTAAAAGATGCTTAAAATGCAGTTGTAGCGTAAATCAAACATGTAGATTAAGAGAGTATGCATCAGAGCTTAACATAGATCAAAATAGATTAATAGGGAGTATGAATATTCACAAAAAAGATGAAACTCACTCAAAAATAAACAAAGATAATAACAAATGTATAAAATGCGGTCTTTGTATAAGCGTTTGTAGAGAAAATCAGAGATTAGATGTATTTGAATATACTAAAAGAGGCTACTATTTGAATATCACGACTGCATTTGATAAAAATTTGATCGATACAGAATGCAATGGATGTGGTGATTGTGCTGAATGTTGTCCTACAGGCGCATTAACAGCAGAGAATAATTTAGATTAAATATAAGAAAAACCACTTATTTTACTTTTTTTGTAACAAATGTTAAAAATATAGTTTATTGAATCGAAATATTTTTTTTCATTTTTTCCTTTATTAGCTCTGTGTAAAAACAGAGCTTTTTTTGCATTATTAAATTGATAATCTACAAAAAAGCACCCGAATTTTCACTTTCTACTTGACTAAATTAGTCATGTATTTTTTTGTTACCCTGAAAAGGTATTTACTAAAATTGGGAGTGACGATTAATTATGATAAATGTAAACGAAGACAAGGCTTTGCAGAGCTATCTGTATGACATATCAAAATACACGACTTTATCAAAAAAGGAGGAAAAAGAAGTATTAATAAAAGCAAAGTCTGGTGATAGTTTTGCGAAGGAAATGTTGATAAAATCGAATTTAAAATTTGTAGTAACGATAGCATCGAAATATCAAAATCGGGGATTATCGTTATTGGAGTTGATTTCAGAGGGAAATTTAGGATTGCTGATAGCAATAGAGAAGTTTGACCCTGAGAAAGATTTGAAGCTAATCTCATACGCAGTATGGTGGATACGGCAGAAGATCTTATATTCTATATCCAAAAAAATTTATTCCATAGGAAAATTTCAAACAGATTGTTACCAGCACAATGAAGAGTATAATAGTTTTATCCTCGAAAATAATAATCAGGTGTTTATCATAAATAAGAATGAGCCAGAAAATGACCCTAAAGTATTGTTTTATAACGAGAAAATCTGCCAAAGTTTAAGAGAGGCAGTAGACAGTTTAAATGAGAGAGAATCGTATATAGTTAAATCATATTATGGATTGTATGGATATGAGCTAAAAACTCTAAGTATGTTAGCGAGAAAATTGGGAATTTCTAAAGAATATGTAAGAAAAATAAAAATGAAGTCAATGGAAAAAATATATAGAAAAGTATGTCAGGAAAAAGAAAGCGAGATATTTTATATATTAGGTAACGTTTACTAAGAAAATAGTAGGAGATAAAAAGAAATAGGAGACAATTGATTGGATAAAACAGAAAATAGCGGAACAGAAAAGGGATTTACTAAATCTCAAAAAAATAAAGTTGATATAATCATCAATTGTGGAATTTTGCTTTGTATTGCTCCTGAAAATGAGGTATTAAAAGATAAATCTGTTGTAATCGACAAAAGTAAAATCATAGATATCCTAGATTTTGAAGAATGCAGCGGAAAATATATATCTACTCAAACCATATCTGCTGAAAAACAGATAGTTATGCCGGGTTTTATAAACACCCATACTCATATAGGCATGTCATATTTCAAAGGATTAGGAGACGATTTACCACTTGGCAAATGGTTGAATGAGCATATATGGCCTGCCGAATCAGAACATATAAGTCCTGAATTTATATATGATTCTGCGTTGCATGGAATAGCTGAACATATCAAAAATGGCATGACAATGTTTAATGATATGTATTTTATCAATCAAGAAACAGCTAAAGCCTGTAATAAAACGGGGATTCGAGCAGTATTGGGAGGAGGCTTAATCCTCGATTTTCCAATGGGTAGGTTTCATAAACCGGAGGAATATGTAAGTAATCTTTATAAGTTAATTGATTTTGTATCAGATATACCGCTTATAAACCTCTCCATCTCCCCTCATTCAGTTTACACTGTTTCACAATCATCATGGGAGCTGGCAATAAAAACAGCCCAAAAAGAAAATTTAATAATTCATACACATCTATGTGAAACCGAAAAAGAAGTCAATGATTGTAAAGAAAAATATGGTAAAAATCCAGTTGAATTTCTACATGGTTTAGGAGCCTTTGAGACAAAATTTATATTCGCACATGGAATTTACATAGAGGATAGCGATTTTGAATTAATAAAAGAAAAAGATTGTTCAGTGGCTATCAATCTACATTCTAACTTGAAGCTCGCCTCTGGGATACCTCCGATAAATAAATATATCAAAAATAATATGACTATCTCCTTTGGCACAGATGGAGTAGCCAGTAACAACACCTTGAGCATCTCAGATGAGATTGCCACTGCTGCCAAACTTTATAAAGCAATTTATCGTGATCCAAGTTTTTTGCCAGCTAAAGAATTAGTAAAAATGGCAACCCTCAATGGAGCGAAGGCATTGGGCAAAGAAGATATGATCGGTAGTATAGAGATAGGAAAAAAGGCAGATATTATCAGCATCGACATCAATAATTTTCAATGCCAACCAGTCTATGACCCATTTTCATATATAGTTTATTCAATGAATAGGCAAAATATCAGCAATGTAGTGATAGATGGGAAAATAGTTATGAAAGACAAAAAAATGCTGACAATTGATGAGGAAGAATTACTGGAGAATGTAATAAAATATAAAGGAGTAATTCGTGGATAGGAAACATTATAGTAAATCTGATCTGTCGTCTATAACATTTTTTTTAAACAAAGAGTTTTTGAGAGAAGGCACAGAGCACACAGAGGCGAGAACACAGAGAAAAGTAGAGTTTTTTTGAATTTACCGGAAGGAGATTTTAGAAATGGATAGAATTTTAAGTGTATTTGATATAAATCTTATCAAAATAAACATAAGAGCATCAGATAAAAATAGTCTTTTTGAAATGATGATAGATGATTTATATCAAAACGGAATTATTTCTGAAAAAGAAAGTTTTTTATCGGCAATAAAATTGCGTGAAAAAGAGTTATCAACTGGAATCGGTTATGGGATAGCAATTCCTCATGCTCGTCATGAAGTAGTAAAAGAGATGAAAGCTGTGATATATATGCTATCTCAAGAGCTGGAATATGGTTCTCTTGACGAAAAACCTGTGCGTATAGTCGTAATGTTGGCAATACCCAAAATAGCAAGCATGGAGTATATGAAAATGCTTGGCGTAATATCAAAGGATCTACATGACCAAAAAGAGAGAGAATCTCTTTTGTTATGTGAAGATAAAGAAAAAATACTAAATTTTTTTAAGAGGATGCAAGATGAAAGTTAGAAAAATTTATTTAATTGTTATTTTATTTTTATGTAGTTCATATCTATTTGGTAGGCATGAAGAAGCTGGCACCACAGGCTTTGCTTTCATGAAGATGAATTATTCAGCAAGAGCATTAGGAATGGGAAATGCCTTTACAGCTCTATCGAATGATGGCGATGCTGTATTTTTCAATCCGGCAGGTCTAGCGCAAGGTAATGATATGCACATAAAAACAAGTTACAAGAACTATATAGAGGGTCTCAATGGTGGGTCAATAGTCTTTGTAACAAATTATGGAGATAACTGGCGAATAGCTCCTTTTCTCAATTTTTTAGCCTCAGATGAGATACCTAAAATGATTGAGATAAATCTTGGAGAAGGTCATCAAATAGGGACATTTAATACCTTTAGTGTTGTTGCTGGGGCAGGATTTGCGAAAACTTTCAATGAACATTTTGATCTTGGATTCAATTTGAAATATTTTTATGAAAGTCTTGATACCTACTCAGCGTCGGCAGTAGCAGGTGATCTTGCGGTATTACATACTACGACTAATGAGAACCTGAAAATCGGAGCGGTGTTGAGAAATCTGGGAGTACAGACAAGTCATTACACGGAAGAAAATTACGATGAAGGTATGCCTTTGACAGTAGTAGTTGGAGCATCGTATAAATTCGGAGAAAAAGGTTTTTTAAATTTTGATTTAGTTCGACCTCTTGACAATGATTTTTATGGTAGACTGGGTCTTGAGTTTTATTACAACACCTATTTTACGGTAAGAGCAGGGCTTGATACGCGAATGAATGACTATAGAACAGATGAAAAATTGGATTATTTATCAGGTTTGACTTTTGGGCTTGGTTTCAATTGGAATAAGTATGTGGTCGACTATGGGATTTCTTCAATGGGTGGATTGGGAATAGTAAATCAGATATCGTTGTCGTATTTGTTTTAGGTAAGAGGTTTAATTAATATGAAGTTTATTTTTGAACATCCCACGCAAATGCAAGTGGGTAAAGGACACGAGATTGCTTCGCGGGGAGATTCAAGTGAGGAAACTCGCAAAGACTGGAAAACGAAAGGGGGATGGTCATGGTATTATTTGTTAATAGCTTTACTTATCTTATTTTTGTCATCATGTGAATCAACAGCTCTTTATACAAGTGAAAATAATATGCCTCGTGGCAGAGCAACTCAACCCCAACAACGACAGACTAGTAGAGTCTCCGGTAATGCAGAATATATGGTAGCATCATGGTATGGCAATGAATTTCATGGTAGGGCAACAGCCAGCGGTGAAATTTTCAATATGTATGATTTTACAGCAGCTCATCGAACTTTACCTTTTGGGACAAAGCTTAGACTCAAAAATGAAGAAACAAATAAAGAAGTAATTGTTACTATCAATGATAGAGGACCGGTTTCAACGGAAAGAGATATAGATGTCTCATATCGAGTGGCTCAGGAATTGGATTTTGTGAATGCTGGAATAATGAGATTGAGAGTAGAATTTTTGGATTAATCAACAATTTATAAATAGTAACAAATAAAGAGGAATAAATGAATAAAGAACTTATATTTTTCATTGTATTAATGGCTTTCTTTGGATTATTGAAAAGTCAATCGATATTTTCATTTTATGGACCGACTGAGATTTCCTACCAGCGAGACATATATGGAGAAGGGATGGGTGGCACAGGGCTTGGTGACTTATATCGACAGAATACAAGCCTATTAAACCCTGCATTAAGCACCACTATAGATAGGGTTCATTTTTCTACAGCGCTATCAATGGGAAATATTTATTTCCGGGATTCAGAAGGCAGAACCTTTCGTGACGACCAAGTCTATTTACCGTATTTTAATATCATATTTCCAATCAAACAACATCGCATAGGTGTTCATTACCAAAATATCAGTTCAGGTAGATTGGATACAGAAAAACGAACAGAAATATCTCTCAACGATGAAGTATTTGGAGTCTTGGAGATCCAAAGACAAGATTTTTCCTTATTTAAAGCAGGCATTTTTTATGCCAACCAAAACGATTTAGTAAATTTTGGGATAGGGATAAATTATTTATTTGGTCACAATGTCAGATATTCGCAGCAAATCTTTGATGACCACGATTTTGTCTCTGGAAGGTTTGAGAGCGAACATACATTTAAAAATCCGAGTTTTGATATTGGACTGGCAAAAATGTCTGAAAATATATCTACCGGTCTATCGCTAAGTATGCCTGTAGAATTACAAGGTGATAAATACTTTAAAACTAATACTTTGAACGAGTTTGATGGAAATGCTACATATGAATATCCAGCCAGAGTAGCAATGGGTGTAACATGGAAATTGCAAGAAAAAATCTATTTTTCTACCGACATAGATATGGAGTTTTGGGGTTATAGTGACAATATTGAAAATTCTATAAATACTATTCGAGCTGGTATAGGTATGTCATGGACGGGAAATAATGAATCTCGAAATGTCATGGCTCATATTCCTTTGAGAGCAGGTTTTTCTACTCGCAATATGCCCTATCAAATAAACGGCAATCAAATTCAAGAAATGACTTATCATGCTGGTTTTTCGATACCTTTGAAGAATTATGAAAGTTATCTTGATTTTGCAGTTAAATATTTTTCAAGAGGTGATGAAAATAAACATAATTTTTCAGAAGATGGATTCCTCATCTCGATAGGAACATCTGGATTTGACTTTTTTAGAAGAAGAACAGATAGAAAATCTCCACGAGAAATACCAGTACCTGATAGAAGATTTTAATAAATTCAATATTTTAAGGATATTTTATGAAAATAAACAAAGATTTATGTGATATATGTGGAACATGCCCTTCAGTATGTCCTGTAGAGGCAATAAAAATCAAAGAATTTGAAGTCTTGATAGACAATGAGAAGTGTAAAAAGTGTCAAAATTGTGTAAAAATATGCCCAGTTCAAGCTATTTATGAACAACAGGAAGCAAAAGAACCTTCTCAATCTAATCTTTCAAAAGAAACAAATTTTATCTCAAAAAACGAAATCAAACATCCAATCGAATATGATGCAATAGTTATAGGAGCTGGTCCAGCCGGTAGTGTAGCAGCACGGTTTCTAGCGGAAAATGGATGTAGTGTATTGATACTGGAAAGAGATCGCGAGCCGGGTATACCAGTTCGCTGTGCCGAAGGCGTGTCTCACAATGGAATATTGCCTTATATCGAAATAGATGAAAGATGGATAAGTGCCACAATAGATGGAGCGAGATTGCATTCTCCGAATGGTGATTCATTGGATATGTATAATAATGGAACTGGTTATGTTTTGGATAGACGGGTCTTTGATCGTTCATTGGCAGATTTAGCAGTATCCAAAGGAGCAATTTTACAGACCAAAGCGGATGCAGTAGGACTTTTGCGAGACTCTGAGAACAAGATAATAGGAGTAAAATACCGTCATGAGAATAGCTTTATTGATGTCCGAAGTAAGATTGTTATAGGAGCTGACGGAATAGAATCACAAGTAGGTAGATGGGCAGGGTTTGATACTTGTTTGAAACTTTCTGATCTAGAAATATGTTGCCAATACACAGTAAACAATATCAAAATAGAAAAACACCTTTGTCAGTTTTATTTTGGAAAAGAAGTTGCGCCGGGAGGTTATTTATGGATATTTCCAAAATCAGAGACACAGGCAAATATTGGTATAGGTATAGCAGGTATTAAATCTTTACCGGGAAAGGGACCTCGGTATTATCTGGATAAATTTATGGAAAAACATTATCCTCAGGCATCAATAAACTATATGATTTACGGAGGCGTGCCAACAAGAGCAGGTAATGATTTTGTGCGCCAAAATGTGATGCTTGTAGGCGATGCAGCTCACCAAGTCAATCCTATCACAGGTGGCGGAACAGTTCAAGCAATGATGGGTGGACATTATTGCGGGGAAACAGCAGCAAAACTAATAAAACAAGGAAATATTACTGAAAAATCATTGAAGAAATATAACGAAAAATGGGAAAATCGCTTTGGTCAAAATCAAAGATTTATGTATGCTCTGAAATCAAAATTTTTTGGTTTTGATGATAATAAATTTAATAGTATTGTATCAATATGTAAAAAAATCCCAAGAGATGATTTTAATCTACAGAGCTTGTTTAAAGAAACTATAAAAGAAGATCCTATTCTGCTAGCTCAATTGGCAACAGCGTTTTTGGTAAGTAAAGTAACGAAGTGATGTTGTTGACGATATGAGATATAGAGAATTGAGAAATTGGATAGACTCTATAATCCAAGAAGGAAAACAGGAATTTTAAAGGAGTAAAATTACGAAAAAAAGTAAATTATTTTTGGTCGTTTTGATGTGTTTATTCGTATCTGGCAACCTTTTTGCTGCGTATTTAAGAAATATTAAACGGCAAGTAGAACAACCAGATGGAACTATAATCAATGTGTTTTTAACAGGTGATGAAAATTTTAGCTTTCTTCATGATGAAGAAAGGTTTACAATAATTCGAGATTCTAGAACTCGTTTTTATTGTTGGGCTAGACAAGGAGAAGATGGTGAATTAGAATCAACAGGATTTCCTATCCATCTACATGACCCTAAAGATTTAGGATTAGAGCCAGGTGAAACTATATCATCTGAAAGAATGAGATTAAGATCCAGAAATATCCCTCATAATGAAAATATCCAAGGCAGAAGTGATTCTCGTAATACACCTTCTACCGGAGATATAAACCAAGTAGTGATTTTTGAGCAATTAACCATCAATTCTCATTTATACCCAATATCCGGCACCGCGAATATAATATCATATCAATCACCAAGTGTGAGGGATTATTTTCAGCCATACCAATGGAATCAGGAATTTTCTTAATCCATTCAATCCAGTTTTCTACAGAGCTTCACATACCTAACATTTAATCACTGAGATTGCTTCGTGAGAACAGCAAGAAGTGACCTCGCAAGGACGAGAAGGGGGTAGTGACACGGAGATTGCTTCGTAAGAACAGCAAGAAGTGACCTCGCAACGACGGGAAGGGGTAGTTACACGGAGATTGCTTCGTAAGAACAGCAAGAAGAGACCTCGCAACGACGAGAGGGGGGATAGTGACACGGAGATTGCTTCGTAAGTAAAGCAAGAAGAGACATCGCAAGGACGGGCTGGGGGGAGTGACACGGAGATTGCTTCGCAAGAACAGCAAGAAGGAACCTCGCAACGACGGGAAGGGGGATAGTGGCACGGAGATTGCTTCGCAAGAACAGCAAGAAGCAACCTCGCAACGACGAGATGGGGGAAAGTGGCACGGAGATTGCTTAGCAAGAACAGCAAGAAGCAACCTCGCAACGACGTGAGGGGGGATAGTGGCACGGAGATTGCTTCGCAAGAACAGCAAGAAGCAACCTCGCAACGACGGGATGGGGGAAAGTGGCACGGAGATTGCTTCGTAAGAACAGCAAGAAGTGACCTCGCAAGGACGGGGCAATAAACTGGCATACCCCCCCCTTAAGAATTAATGTCTTGCAGACGGCAGATCGTAATTCTGCGAGTCTTTTCGCGAGATCAAAGTCTCTTGAACCGCCCCATAAATGTGAGGAAAAATTTGAATTTATAGACGATATGAGATATATAAATTTGAGAAACTGGATAGACTCTGTCATCCAAGAAGAGAAACAAGAATTTTAAAAGGAGTAAAATTATGAAAAAAAGTAAATTATTTTTGGTCGTTTTGATGTGTTTGATCCTGACAAGCAATTTGCATTCTCATCCAGTAAGGAATAGGGAAATTCAATACGAACAACCAGATGGAACTATACTCAATGTGTTTATATCAGGTGATGAAAATTTTATGTTAATTCATGATGAAGAAATGTATACAATAATTCGAGATTCTAGAACTCGTTTTTATTGTTGGGCTAGACAAGGAGAAGATGGTGAATTAGAATCAACAGGATTTCCTATCCATCTACATGACCCTAAAGATTTAGGATTAGAGCCAGGTGAAACTATATCACCAGAAAGAAGAAGGTTAAGAACCAGAAGTATCCCTCATAATGAGAATATCCAAGGCAGAAGCGATTCTCGCAATACACCTTCTACAGGAGATATAAACCAAGTAGTGATTTTTGTCAGATTTTCTGATGATACAGAATTTCCATCATTGAGGAATGAATATGAAGAACTTTTTAATGGTTTTGCTCCTGAACAAAACTCTCTAAAAAGATACTTTTATGATACTTCTTATGAGCAGTTAACCATCAATTCTCATTTATACCCAATATCCGGCACAGCGAATATAATATCATATCAATCACCAAGTGTGAGGGATTATTTTCAGCCATACCAATGGAATCAGGAATTTTCCTAATCCATTCAATCCAGTTTTCTACAGAGCTTCACATACCTAACATTTAATCTCTGAGATTGCTTCGTGAGAACAGCAAGAAGTGACCTCGCAAGGACGGGAAGGGGGTAGTGGCACGGAGGAGATTTCTCGCTACTCTCGGAATGACAAGGAGAGACTCCGCAAGGATGGGAAGGGGAAAGTGGCACGGAGATTGCTTCGTGAGAACAGCAAGAAGCAACCTCGCAAGGATGGGAAGGGGGGAAGTGGCACGGAGATTGCTTCGTAAGAACAGCAAGAAGTGACCTCGCAACGACGGGAGGGGGGAAAGTGGCATGGAGATTGCTTTGTGAGAACAGCAAGAAGTGACCTCGCAAGGACGAGAGGGAGGAAAGTGGCACGGAGATTGCTTCGTGGGGAGTTTAAAATGAGAAACCTCGCAAGGACGGGAGAGGGGGATAGTGACACGGAGATTGCTTCGTGAGAACAGCAAGAAGCGACCTCGCAACGACGGGAAGGGGAAAGGAGGCAATGTGATCTTAGAAAAGGTCTACAAGATAATATTTAGGGATAAAAAGCAGATAGAGTTAGCGAGAAAGTCTATTCATATTTCCTCTATTTTGCTCCCTGTAGCATACAGATATGTTTACGACTATAATAAAAAAGACACCTTAATACTGCTATTATTTTTAACATTGTTATCAATAGGAATAGAGTTATTAAGGCTTGAAAATAAGAATTTCCAGAAATATTTTTTATTTATCTTTGGTGTAATGCTCCGGAAACATGAAATCAATGATTTTACAGGGGCATCATATCTTTTAACCTCTGCTATAGTCTGTGTAGCGTTTTTCCCAGCCGATATCGCATTCGCAGCAATGGCTTTTTTATCAATAGGTGATACTGTTGCCGCTTTGGTAGGAATGAATTTTGGAAAAAGAATATTTATAGACTCAAGCAAGACATTTGAGGGAACACTCGCTTGTTTCGTAGCAACATTTCTATTTGGATTATTTGTCTTTTGGAACAACCCGGGCATTGCTTTTTTCGGAGCATTAGCAGTATGTATATCAGAAGCTATCAATATAAAAATAGATGACAATGTAAAAATTCCTATAATTTCAGGGATAGTGATGAGCATTGTCTTTATTTTTACATAAAATAGAGGATAAAGGAACAATATGAAATTATCATTTGTAATACCAGTTTTTAATGAAGAAAATAGTCTAAATACCCTTTACAGAGAAATACTTTGTAATATCGCTGATTATGATTATGAAATCATATTTATCGATGATGGGAGCAAAGACAATAGTTTTCAGGTAATGAAAACACTTGCAGAAAAAGACAAAAAAGTAAAAATCATTAAATTTAGAAGAAATTTTGGAAAATCAGCTGCTCTAAATATAGGTTTTCAAAATACAACGGGAGAAATAATTTTCACAATGGATGCAGATTTACAGGATAATCCAGAAGAGATACCAGAGTTTTTGAAAATAATAGCTCCCAATGCTAAGCAGGAAAAAAGTGATGAAAATGAATCTTTATCTTCTGAGACTCAGCAAGACTGGGACATCGTCTCAGGTTGGAAAAAAAGAAGAAAAGACCCATTGTCAAAAAGATTGCCTTCCAAACTATTCAATTTAGTAGTCTCTATGACCTTTGGATTAAAGCTACATGACTACAATTGCGGTTTTAAAGCATATAAAAATCATGTATTAAAAGAGATAGATATATACGGTGAAATGCATAGATATATACCAGCTCTTGCAAGTGCAAAGGGTTTTACGGTAATTGAAATACCTGTAAATCATCGCGTAAGACAATTTGGTAAATCAAAATTCGGGAAAGAAAGATATATTAGAGGATATTTAGATCTCCTCACGGTAAAACTCGTGACTGCATTTAATCGTAGTCCTCTGTATCTATTTGGAGGCATCGGGACAATTTTCACAACAGCAGGTTTTATACTGGGAGCATATCTGACAATATTAAGGATAATGAAAGTGATATACCTATCCAATAGACCTCTTCTTTTCTTTTGTATGTTACTAATCATAGTTGGCTTTCAATTTTTTTCGATAGGTCTAATAGGTGAGTTGCTTGTAAACCAATCGCGAAAATTAAATAGAAATGACATAATAAGTGTGGAAACTAAGATAAATATATGAGGATTAAAAATGTTTTAAGAACGCAGAGTTATCAGAAAGCCATTAAGTGGATTTTTAAATTTTAAACGATGTTGTAAACATATCAGAAATGAATAAAAAAAATATATATTTCACAATAATTACCCTATTTTTATTAATAAGCAATATTAATTCCAACGAGCTTTTTATTCGCAGAATCGTCTTTGAGGGCAATGCTTCCTTCAGTAATAGAGAGTTGCAAAATGTCATCATATCGCGAGAAAACGCACCAGTAAATCGTAGTATAGTCAATGATGATGCTCAGAGAATTTACAATTTGTATTTCCAGAGAGGGTATAATCTGTTTAAAATAAGCACGCCAAGCATAATACCTGTTTCTAATAGAAATGTTGATGTAATTTTTCATATCGAAGAGTTTACAGAGCCAATAATAGAAAGGATCGTTTTTAGAGGAAATAGTTATTTTAGTGAATCTAAAATATTTGAATTAACAGGAAGAAATATCAATGAGAAGCATGATTTTGATTCATTGGATGGATTTATAAGGCAGATTACAGAGCTTTACTTATCATTTGGTTTTTTATTTGTGAGCATACAATTACTAGATATTTTGCCAGTTACTAAACCAAATATTAATGTAGATCAAGATATAATCTTAGAAGAAAAAGAAGTAATCCTTGAGGCTACAATCAATATCATCGAAGGGTCAATAGTTCGTGCCGAAAATTTTGTATTCAGAGGCAATAGCGTTACGCGAGACAATATTCTCATAGTAGAAAGTAGAATACAGCAAGGCGAAATCATCACTCCTGAAGTCCTAAACCTTGCTGAAAGGCGTCTTTCAAGTAAACAATATATTCAAAGCAGTCATATATTACCTGTCAATGAGAATACGATTCTGATAGAAATAACAGAAGGTAAAATGACTCATCTTTCCGCAGTAATGGGTTATTCAACATCAGAAGAAAGAAAAAATAGTTTTAATGGATTTATCAATGGAGATTTTATGAATCTCATGGGAACAGATAGAAATTTTAGTTTTGCGTGGAGAAGTTTTGAAGGTATATTTACTTCAGTTTTGTTAGAATATCATGAATCCGGTCCTGTTAATGTTCCCGTAGCAGGAGATTTGCGATTTTATCGCGAAGAGAGAGATTCTACAAGTGTTCGAACAGAAACAGAAGTAGATATTTATCTTCAATATAGAACTCAAAAATATGGTATTTTAGGAGGGCAAAACGAATTATATCCGGGTAGTAGGCGACCTAAGTTATTAGAAAGGCAGACTGATAGAGTAATCGGATTTTTTTGGGAAGGAGATTTTACAGATGATTTTATCAATCCCAGAGAGGGTTGGTCAATGCGTTATGAACAGCGATATTTATTTGTAAAGAGAAGCGAAGATAAATTGCAGAGACATCGATTTGAAAGTAGCATATCAAATTATACAGCTTTATCAAGGTCTTGGGTATTGAGTAACACATTTACGGGTAAATACTTGGAAAACAATTCCCTAACAGAATTTGATTTAATTCGATTAGGCGGAGCTTTTTCATTGCGTGGATTTTATGAAGATTTTTTTTCAGGAAATCTGATATTTTACACTAATACTGAGTTTAGATATTTGATGAGTAGATATTCGAGAGTGTTTTTTTTCATAGATTATGGATATATAGAAGATAATCGAGGAGAAATGCAAAATAGATTTAATGATTTATTGGGAATAGGTTTGGGTTTGCGAGCAGAGACGCGGATAGGGCTTTTGCGGATAGATTATGGATTTCATCATGCCAATGGTCAGTGGTTGAATCCTTTAAATGGAATAATACATTTTGGGATAGAAGCGAGGTTTTAAAAAAAAATTGCATTAATATATGAATTTTAAAAAAAGACTTGTCAAAATCACTAAAATAAATTTTGTGGTTATTTCTATAGTTAAATTATAAAATTGAGGCGGTAGTTTGGTCGATAAATCAAGACTGGGACAGGTGTTATTGCTAAAAAAGATAATAACACAAGAGACATTAGAAAAAGCTCTAGAAAGACAAAAAAAGGAAGGAGCGAGTGGTCGCAAACTTGGCGTGATACTTGCAGACGATTTTGGAGTAGATCATCATGTCGTATTTAGCACTATAGCAGAGATATATGCATTTCGTTCAATAACGATAATCCCATCAAAGCTAGAAGCTAGTAAAATCAAGAGTACTCGTGAGATACTTTCCAAAATCAATGAAAACTTAAAAAAAGAGCTTTTGTTTAATTATGTCTTACCTTTTCAAATCCAGGTAGGAGTGACAAATGTGCTGATAGTCTTAGCAACTGATGTTACTCACCAGGTAATTGAAAAAATTCCCCAGCAGACAGAATTTAAAAAGATAGAAATAGTTTATTGTCCTAAAAATTCCCTTGATGAATTGTTGACCTTGATAACACCCCAAAAAAATGAATTTTTGGATATTTTGAATGAATCAACAAGCACGATCATGGATGATGAAAGTGAAAGTGAATTTGATGAAAGGGCAATAGATGAAGAAATAAATAAAAGTTTATTGGTCAATTTGTTTGAAGGTTGTTTGATAGAAGCAGTAAGGCGTAAGGCGAGTGATATTCATATAATCCCTAACAAGAAAAACAATGTAGAATTTCATTTTCGCATAGACTCGATGCTGGTGATGTGGCATCGACAAGAGCATACATCTCCAGAGGCGATGTGTGCCGTCGTAAAGGATAGGACAACAGGCGTGGACCGATTTGAGCGTGATACCGCTCAAGATGGTTTTGCGCAAAGAATGATAGATGGTCATCTGATAAGATTCCGTGTATCAATAGTTCCTCTGATGTCCTCTGAGCTTGATAGACGATTTGAAAGTGTAGTTATTCGTGTGATAGATGATAGAAACGTGGTAACCGAGTTACGATCATTGGGTTTACAAACTCAGGCGGAGTCGGATTTATTTAGAGCGTTGTCATTTTCTCGTGGAATGGTATTGGTAACGGGACCAACCGGAAGTGGTAAAAGCACGACCTTGATGGCAGCCCTTTATCAAGTCATCAATTCTACAAAGAATGTATTGACAGTCGAAGATCCTGTAGAATATGTTATTAAAGGAGCAAGACAATTAAAAATAGGTGGCAAAATGACCTTTGAAGGGGCAATCAGAGCGATATTGAGGCATGACCCCGATATAGTTCTTGTAGGTGAGATTCGTGATAAACAAACAGCTGAAATAGCAGTTAAATTGTCGAATACAGGTCACTTAACTTTGTCAACCTTACATACAAACGATGCTCCGAGCACAGTATCAAGGTTATTTAAAATGGGAATAGAGCCATTTCTACTAGCAGGTTGCTTAAACATAATTTTGGCACAAAGATTGATAAGGAAACTATGTGCATTCTGCAAAAGACCATTGAATCCTGAAAAATATCAAGCAGCCTTAGAATTTGGATTGACTCAAGAGGATTTGGATCAAGGTAAGGTCTTTGAAGATAATCCTGATGGTTGTAAAAAGTGTAACAATGGCTATAAAGGAAGAACCAGCGTATGCGAAGCGCTTTATTTTTCGCCAGAAGTTCGTAGGATAGTGATGGATTCATCCACAGACATAGATGAAGACAAGATTCGTCAAGTAGCAGAGTCTCAAGGCATGCTTTCGATGAAACAATCAGGCATTCATAGGATCCGAGATGGAATCACAACTATCGAGGAAATAATCTATTGCACTTCAGAGGATTAGAAAAGTGAAAAGTAAATTTAGCTTACTTAAAGTTAAAAAGTTTTTATAAAACATTCATAAAGAGGAACGGAGGAAAAGATGAATTTAGGTCAGATGACATTAGTGATACTAGCAGCGATACTGTTTTCAATATTTATATTAGCAGTATTCAATAATTTGATAAACCAAATGGAACAATCAGTGATACATCTTTATATCACTCAAGGTCTAAAATTGGCAGATCAAGTGTTCCAAGAATATGAAGCTCAAATATTGAGTCGCAACATGAGTTTTGATGATGTTTTTAATGCTTTAGAAAATGGTGTAGTTAGATCACCAGTAACTTTGGCAGGTGCAGAATATACAGTACGAATTGTCAGTCAAGTTAGTAACGCACAAGGCATAACAATAGGGGGCAGTCTTGTTGATCATCAGCGAATAGATGTGCAAGTTAGGATAGTCGCAGGTGAAAGACAATATGATGTTGGTAGAGATGACCCCGCATTTAGTAAGGTATTTTCAAGATTTGAAATTACTGGTTAAAGAAAGTAGAAAAGAAAAAAAATAAAGTTCTAAACGGAGGAATAAAATGAACTCTTTAATTGATGTAATAATGGCTTTCGTGGCAGGAACAATTGTAGTAATGACGATATTATACTCAATCTTCCAAGTCCGCCAAATGAATTACAACATTGAGACCTTTCTGACCTTAAATCAAACTGCAAACAATCTAATTGATGTAGTTGATACGGCTTTTTTAGAGCCAGTAGGTCTCCATTTAAGAAATGATGAACAAGCAGTAATGGTAGCAACTCAAAATGAGTTTGTCTACAGAAATCGCGCAACATCAAATGCACCTGTTATTGATGAGTATCGGATACGAATGCTAACTCACAACAGCAGAAATACTCTAGTAATAACTAGAAACAATGCTGAGGTATATAATTCCTATCCAGTATTCTTTGAATCACCAAGCATATTTACCTATTACGACCGGACAAACAGCGTAACAACCAATCCCAACGATGTTTTTAGTATCCGTGTCGATTTAAATTTGATAACTGAAGCTTGGAGTAATCTTGATGACCAAAGGATAGAATATCCGATAAGTTTTTGGCGAATATTCAGAAATGTATATTTATCGTCAAATCCAACTGGTCCCCCTCCAGAGATTGTAGAATTGCCTGAAGCAGTTAATAGAATCGACTGGCTTACCTTAATGCCCTTTGTGTCAGTAAATAGCACTCATCCCCAACCTTTAGATGGAAGAGCTAGATATAATATGTCTTTGAATCAAAGCTTGACATACATTATAACTCTTTCATATACACCGGGTTCTACCCTAGCTCAGAGACAAGCAACAGCCGACAGAAGAATAGTCACCCATGGGACAGGCATCCTCTATACTGAAGGTAATGCGAGAGTAACTAAGATAAGCCATGATGATGCATGGTTTGAATACAGAATCTTAGCAAAAGACAACGGTGGTAATGAACTCTTCATGAGATGGAATATGTAATATAGAGTTACGAAAAAAGAAGAGTGTTAAAATAAAAATGTGGATTGGTATTAATTCCCGTAGTGATTGTGTATATGCATTATCCCTACGGGAAATTTTTTATTCTATACTGTCTATTTTCAATCAACCAAAAATCATATAGAATGGCAGGAACTATATTTAAGGATAAAGAACAAGACGATATGTGGAAGTAAGATTACATGCAATGACAACAAGAATTGACATCTCAAATATAGCAAAGGGATATTTTTATTGAAAGATAGTTTTCATACAAAGGGTTAAAAAGGTTTAATGTTACAAATACATATTGAAACATTAGGTTGTAAAATCAATCATTATGAATCAGCTTGTATCTATGATAATTTTTTTTTGAAAGGTTTTGTTAAGGCTGAGACAATAGATTCAGCAGATATCATCATAATAAACACTTGTACTGTCACAAACAGAAGTGATTTTAAGAGCAGAAATCTTATCAATAAGGCAAAAGCAGTCAAACAGAAAAATCATAGTGTAAAGATAATCGTAACTGGTTGTTATAGCCAAAGAAATAAGGAAGAGGTTATGGCATCTGGATATGTAGATTTAGTGGTAGATAACAATCAAAAAGAAAAGATCGTAGAATATAAGCATCTCATAAATAATATTCCAAATCCTATTAATGAACAACAACAAACTAATTATCAATCGGATGCAAAAAATCAAATTCCTAAATTTCAAGAAATAGAAAGCTTTATAGAATTTTCTGAGTTAAATATGAATATTATGAGTGAACGCAGCCGAGCTTTCTTGAAAATACAAGATGGGTGTGATTTTAAATGTTCATATTGTGCTGTTCCTTTTGCTCGCGGTAAGCCTCGAAGTCGATCACTCAAAAGTATCTTAGATCAAGTTGATAAATTTCTATCATATGGATATGAAGAATTAGTATTATCTGGGGTGAATCTTGGATTGTATAGTTCAGAAGGTTATGATTTGTCTGATTTATTGCAAAAACTCTCGGAATATAAAAATAATAAAAATGAAATAAAAAGAATACGACTTGGTTCATTAGAACCACAATTGTTTACGGAAAAACTCTGTCAGACTCTAAAAGACATAGAAAAAATATGCCCGCATTTTCATATCCCTTTGCAGACCGGAAGTGATGAATTGCTCCAGCTACACAATCGAGGTTATACTGTTGAGGATTTTATCAAAGTTGTTGACTCTTTACAGAAGATAAAACCAAACTCTGCAGTTGGATTAGATGTGATAGTGGGTTTGCCAAATGAGACAGAAGAGTTGTTTGAGAAAACATTTAATTTATTGAAAAACATGGAGTTCACTTATTTGCATGTTTTTATTTATTCAAAAAGAAAAGGGACACTAGCTGCTTCTATGAAAGGTCAGATTCATGGAACAATAGCTAAAGAGCGAAGCAAATGGCTTTTAGACTTATCAATGGAGAAAAAAAATGAATTTATAAATAAATTGATTGAGGAGCAAGTAGGTCTAAATGCAGTGCAAGAAAGCTATGATTTAGAAAGTCGATTATGGCGTGGAACAAGCGATAGATACTTGAAAGTATATAGTCAAAATGCTGATGATGGGCAACAGGACAAACATAAATTATTGAAGTTTTTGCCTAAATCGCGATATTTGGATGGGGTTTTATGTGAGAAATACCTATATTGAGAATGGAGATTGCTTCGGGGGGAGATTCAAGGGAGGGACCTCGCAACGACGAGCGGGGTGGTAGTAACATGGAGATTGCTTCGTGAGGAGATTCAAGGGAGGGACCTCGCAACTACGGGCGGGGTGGTAGTGACATGGAGATTGCTTCGTGAAGAGATTCAAGGGAGGGAACTCGCAACGACGGACGGGGTGGTAGTGACATGGAGATTGCTTCGTGAGGAGATTCAAGGGAGGAACCTCGCAACGACGAGCGGGGAGATAAAACTTGCTATTTTAGAATTATAAGGTAAAAAAAATGATAGAAATCCAAAATTTAACAGTTCGATTTGAAAATAAGTTGATACTTGAGGAAGTTTCTTGTAATATAATTAAAGGCAAAATCACAAGTATTATAGGAAAATCTGGCATTGGCAAAAGTGTTTTGATGAAATCAGTTCTGGGCTTGATAAAAAATATCGAAGGCGAAATATATGTCGATAATATATCAATCATGACAAGAGATAAACGAGAAAATAAAAAAGTTAAAGCAAAAATGGCAATGCTGTTTCAAAATTCAGCATTATTTGATTCCTTTGATGTATATCAGAATATAGCATTTCCACTATCAGAGCATACAAAAATGTCTTATTCTGAGATAAAAGAAAAAGTAAAGGAAATGATACGGTTGGTAAATCTACCAGATATTTTAGAATTATATCCGTCAGATCTTTCAGGGGGTATGAGAAAAAGAGTAGCTCTCGCGAGGGCAATCATCCAAGAACCCGAATACTTGATTTATGATGAACCAACGACAGGACTTGACCCTATCACCGCAAAAGAAATAATCAATCTAATTGAGTCCATACATAAAAAACTAGAAATGACCTCAATAGTCATAACACACGACAAGGACTGCATAGAACAATTGACTGAGCAGATAATAATGATAGATAATAAAAAAATAATTTTTAGTGATGAGTTCAAAAAATTTAAAGAATTTGAACATCCCACAGCAAGAGAATTTTTTGGAATAGTATAAATAGAGATTAATAAATATCAGAAGGAGAAATAATGAAAATACCAAAAATTAATCAAAGAGATTTTTTGATGATATTAACTGGAGCAGGCATAAGTGCTGAGTCTGGAATCAAAACATTCCGCGATAGTGATGGACTTTGGGAAAATCACCGAGTAGAAGATGTAGCAACACCGGAGGGTTTTAAACAAAATCCTAAGTTAGTTTGGAAGTTTTATAAAGAGAGATATTTTCAGTCATTAGAGGTAAATCCCAATTTAGGACATGAAGCTCTAGTTGAATTGGAAAATAGATTTAAAGACAATTTTCTACTTGTAACTCAAAATGTAGACGGACTTCATACAAGAGCGGGATCAAAAAGAGTGATAGAAATGCATGGCACTCTGAATACCTGCTTTTGCACAAAATGTAAAAAGAAATACACAATGTCAGAAGTTGATTTAGAACAAGAAATACCTCCTTGTCTGGCATGTGAAAAACCTTTAAGACCCGATATAGTGTGGTTTGGGGAAATGCCATATCAAATGGACGAGATCTATGCAGCATTGGATAAAACTACAGTATTTATGACCATAGGAACGAGCGGTAATGTTTATCCAGCAGCCTATTTCATAGCTCAAGCTAGGCAAAGAGGTGCTAGGACAATAGGAGTAAACCTTGCAGAACCGGAAAATAGTAGTTATATCGATTTTTTCTTTCAAGGTAAGGCAGGCGATATTTTGCCCAAAATGGTAGAAGAGATGATAGAATAATTGTTAATAAAGAGGATGTATCATGCCAAAATATATGATATTCGGTGGCGATGGACTGCTTGCTTTTGCTATAAAAAACAATGAATTTTTTGCAGATAATATAGCACTTTCAATAAAAGAATGTGATATCACCTTTCCTGAAACGATTGAAAAATATATCAAAGCTCAAAATCCTGAATATTTGATAAATTGTGCTGCATATACCGATGTAACAAAAGCAGAAACAGACATAACAAGTGCAATGGAAGTAAATGCACATGGAGCAATAAATCTTGCTTTGTTAGCAAATAAATATAGATGTAAATTAGTTCATTTCAGCACTGATTATGTGTTTAAAGGAGATAAAGAAATTTCCTATAGCGAAGAAATGGAAACAAATCCCATAAATAAATATGGACAAACAAAACTGAAAGGCGAGGAGTTTGTCAGGACTGTAAATCCTAATGCTTTGATCATAAGAATTTCAATGCTTTATGGGCAAAATGGAAAAAATTTTCTCTCTCAAATAAAAAAACTTCTGCAAGAGAAATCGCAACTGAGTTTAATATGCGATCAATTTGGAAAAACGACTTTTGCAAAAGATACAGCAATAGCCACGAAACTTCTCATTGAAAAAGAGGCATTGGGTATATATCATTTCGCAAATGAAGGAGTTTGTTCATTGTTTGAATTTACAAAAAAAATGTATGAGTTAATGAGAAAAAAAAAAAACATCGAGTGCAATATCATGCCCTTGATGTCTTTTGAATATCCAGATAAAACTCCAAGACCAGCCTGGTCGATATTGGATACGGAAAAGTATAAAAAATTAACCGGGCATAGTATCAGGCATTGGGAAGAGGCGTTAGAGGAATATATAATGTTTTCGTAATATGAGATAATATTATTATTCAAAAAATATTTGAAAAATAATTGTTGACAAAAAGTGTCAAAAAATAAAGTTCGATTTTGAGAAAGAAAAAGAATCTGGAGATTACATGAAACAAAACGAAATCGATGAACTAATAAAGGTTTATGACACAACAGAAGATTTGATAGAAAAGGCGTTTTTAAGTTATATAATAGGTAATAAACTTTATTTGCTCAATGACAAAGGGAATACCATAAATTATGCAGATATGTCTTATAGTATAATAGAAT
Source organism: Candidatus Cloacimonadota bacterium (assembly GCA_009777575.1). Classification (GTDB taxonomy): domain Bacteria; phylum Cloacimonadota; class Cloacimonadia; order Cloacimonadales; family WRIO01; genus WRLO01. Next base: position 9,259 of record WRLO01000024.1, on the reverse strand, counting down.
CGATAGATAATCTTCAATTTATCGCAGAATACTCTAATACAATAAATTCCTTAAAAAAATCATATATTGGTTATGTCTTATGTTTTAAACTCTCTCAAATAGGGAATTTTGAAGAAAGCCGTATTTATGGGTTGCCAGCATTAGATCTCGCAATTTTGGAAGACAACCTTTTGCTCATAATAGACATCTTAAACGAATTAGGAAAGGGCTATTATGAACAAGGTCTTTATGAAGAATCAAAAAAATATTACGAAAAATCGTTATTTTATTCAGAAAAAAGCCCTATAATAATCGATATAGCTAATGCATACAACAATCTCGGCGCAATAGAAAACCATAGTTCAAATTTATTTAAAGCATTAGACTATCGAGCCAAAGCAATCAATCTCTTGGAAACTAACAATATATTTAGTAATCATTTAATAGGATATTATACAAATCTCAGCATAGGCTATATCCAAATAAAAAAATATGATGAAGCCAAGAAATATTCAATAAAAGCCCTTAAATTGGATAAACAAAAAAGAGAGCCATCTCCTTATTATAATTTAGGTCATATATATTCCGAGTTGGGAGATCAAACTTTGGGTTTAGGTTATTTTAAAAAAGGTTTAAAAATATCTCAAGAAGCTAAAAATCTATTCTGGATAATAGAATGTTGTTTAGAGATCGGTTCAATACATAATGTTCGTGGACATTATGATAAATCGCTTGAATATTATCACAAAGCACTCGATTTATTAAAAGAATTTAAAAATAATCAATTTTTATTTAGAGCATCAGTAGGGTTGGGAATTGTGTATTCTAAATTGGATAATGATGTTGAAGCTAATATTCATTTTCAAAATGCCCTCAATTTAATCGACTCTTTTTCGGCTGAAAGTTCAAAAATGAGGTTTTACCAACAATATAGCGAGTATTTAAGAAAAATAGGCAACCTAGATGCAGCATATGATTATTTATTAAAACATAGCGAGCTAAAAGAACAATTAAATCTCGATGCCCAAAAAGTCAACATGGCTTATATTGCAGAAAGTTTTGATTCAGAACAAAAAACCAGAGAAGTTGAATTTATAACACAAAAAAACGAGGAGTTACTAGTCTATCAAAAAGAAATTATCAGTCAAAAAGAAGAGTTAATAAAGCTAAATGAAGAAAAAGATGCTATCTTACTTACAATTTCACATGATTTAAAAAATAGTATCGGTTCCATCGAATCAGCAATCGACATGATTGCGATGAAAGATCAAGATATGTTTGAACATAAATACATAAAAATAATAGATAAAGCTACTCAGCAGTCTCTATCGCTTGTTAAGGAGATTCTTTACTCGAATAAAATAGATCAAGAAGAAAGCCAGCTTTTACAATATGACATAAATCAAAGGATTTTGACTCTTTATGAGAATTTGAATTTAATAGCTCAGAAAAAGAAAATATCATTTCATCATGATTTATCTGAAGAACCATTGGAGTGTATGATAGATCTTGAGAAGTTTGACAGGATAATAGATAATCTCTGTATGAATGCTATCAAATTTACCAATGCAGGTGGAACGATAACGATAAAAACACAGAAAATAGGAGATGTGGCTCAAATCCACATAAAAGACACAGGTATAGGTATGGACGAAATTATGATAAAAAATCTATTTGAGAAATTTTCAAAGGCAGGTAGAAAAGGGACATCAGGTGAAGAGTCAACGGGACTGGGACTTTATATAGTTAAGACATTAGTGGAAAAAATGGATGGTAGCGTGGAGGTGTATTCAGAGGTTGATAAAGGGACGGAGTTTTTGATAAAACTTTCTTTAAATAGATAATGGAGAATGGAAATCCTCCCTTATGAAGGGGCAGAGATAGAAAATAGAAGGAGTAAATAAATGAAATATTTTAATATTACTGGGACATGTATCCCGGGGCGCCATTTTATGGTAGATACAAGCGAGAAAATCAAGCAAATCATGGTTATGATAGGTCGTGGAAATTATTTTGTTATCAATAGGCCTAGACAATATGGGAAGACTACGACATTGGCACTGCTGGAAAAAGAATTGTTGACGACAGAGGAATATTTACCTATCCGGCTCAGTTTTGAGGGTATAGGTGGTAGGATGTTTGCATCAGAAGAATGTTTCTGTAAAGAATTTTTAGATTTATTGGCTTATGAAATCAGAGTCAAAGACAGTAACATTAGTTCATTATTTTCGCAAAAGAAAAATAATGTTAATGATTTTAAATCCCTTTCTGTTTCTATATCAGAAATAATGATAAGCTGCAAAAAGAATATAGTATTGATGATAGATGAAGTAGATAAATCGAGCGATAATACTATATTTCTTTATTTTTTAGGTATGTTGAGAGATAAATATCTAAAATATCAAGAAGGTAAGGATATGACCTTTCATAGTGTGATACTTGCTGGTCTGCATGATATTAAGTCGCTGAAGATGAAGATATATTCAAGTTTTCCGACTGAGTATCCACCATCAAACACGAATATTGTTCCATCCCCCAATCAAAGCCAATCGAAGATTGGCACTACGAAGGTTGGACAGAACGCTATATCCTCTCCTAATGTAGGGTGGCAAGGTGAAGCAAAATTTAATAGCCCTTGGAACATAGCTGTAGACTTTAAAGTCGACATGAGTTTTTCGGTTGAAGAGATAGTCACAATGCTCACGGATTATACAAATTCAAAGAGTGCCGACTGGAAAGTCAGCTTTACAATGGATATCAAGTCTGTTAGCGAACGGGTATATTTCTGGACCAATGGGTATCCATTTTTGGTAAGTAAACTTTGTAAAATGGTGGATGAGGAGATTTTACCCAAAAGAGAGAATAAAAACTGGGATCCAACGGATATTGACAATGTAGCCAATGCACTTTGCAAAGAAACCAATACTCTCTTTGAAGACTTTGCCAAAAATTTACAAAACAAACCAGAAGTCTCAGATCTGATAGAGCATGTCATATTAGGCAGAAATGATGTGCCTTTTGATCTATTGAATCCAATAATCAATTTTGCTTATATGTATGGCATGATTCGCAAAAATGAGTATGAAAAAGTCAGTATCCACAACAAAATTTTTGAAGAAAGAATGACCAGTTATTACATTACAAAATACGCTCTTCAATACAAATCTGTTCACAGCAAAATTCAAGAACCATATATAAAGAAAAATGGTCGTCTTGATATCGAGATGATACTCTTGAAATTTCAAGAAGCGGTGAGAGAAAAATACTCTAATGATGATATCTGGAAATCGGATGAATTTCTGGAAAAAGACTTGCGGATGCTGTTTTTGATGTTTTTGAAACCAATCATCAATGGGCTTGGATTTTCTTTTAAGGAAGTTCAAACAGGAGCAGAAAAGAGGCTTGATGTAGTTGTGGTATTTAAAGACGAGAAATTTGTGGTAGAATTGAAGATCTGGAGAGGTGCTGAATACCATAAAAAAGGGCTAAAACAATTGAAAGCGTATATGAAAGCAGAGTCTGTAAATAAAGGATATATGCTGATTATGAGTAAAAATAAAGAAAAAGAGTTTGTGTCTGCAAAAGAAAATGGGGTGTTTTGTGTTTATGTATAGAATGCAGAATTAAGAATAATGGTAAGAGGTAATATAAAGAGTTTTAAATGATAAACTTCAAATTCATTGCTATACAAGAGAATCTAATAGAAAAAATCTTTCAGAACGAAATAAAAGATAAAACAATCATTGTATTTCCCAATAATAATAGTCGTAATATAGGATTGGAAATCCTTCAGACAGAATGGAAATTTCAAGATATATTATTATTAACAATGGAAGATATATACAATTTATTATCTCTCACGGATAAGCCATGTCTTCAAGATGCAAAAAGGCTATTAATGTTTTATCAATCATTGAATAGCGAAATAAAGGAAAAATATAACCTTACAGATTATTTTTCTTTTATTAGTTTTGGAAATAGTTTTTTTGGATTATTTCAGGAACTACGAGAAGAGAGTATTAGTTTAGAAATAGTTGAGGAAAAACTATATTATCAAGGTTTTCTGACCGAATGGCAATCTGCAACATGGCAAGATATGCTATTGATGCGAAAAGAATATGAGATATATTTACAAAACACAGATTATAATGATATAATATTCACAGAAACAAATTTTGAAGCAGCAAAAGAATATTTATCTGGTTATGATAATATAGTTTTTGCGAATCAATTCTATTTTTCAGAAAGTGAAAAAACAATGCTAAAACTCTTGAGTGAAAAAAAAGAGGTAACGCTGTATTTTCAAATGTCTGAAGATATGGTGGATAAACAAAATTTCAAAGTAAAAGATTTTTTCTCCTATCAGTTCATAGATAATAAAAGAATTAAAAAATTGCATCTCTACTCAGCAGCGAATGATTTTGCAATGCTAAATAGAACTATTGAGGTGCTTGAAACAGAAAATATCAAGACGGTTGTAGATTATGATTTTTATAAACATAGTTGGTTTAATTTTTTATCAAACGAAAAATTTGCAAAACCTCAGAGCTATCCTTTTATTAATTCAGAGATATATAGATTTTTTCAAGGATTATTGAATATATTTAGTTCGGTAAAATATGTAGTCGAAAGAAAAAAATATTTGTTTCCCTTACAAGAGATATTTTCTTATTTTGTGGAAAATGATTATTCCGCTTTATTTTCATCCGAAAAAGTAGCGAAAAATGATTTTATTGATTTTTTTATAAAACTCAGTAATAAAGGATATTTATATTTTGACCCATTTGAAATATCTTTTTTGATAAAAGAAACAAGCTGCCCAAATATACAAAATAAATTTATATATTTTGCTGATTTAATCAAAAAACTATTAAAAATCAGACAGATGAATGACTTAATAAGTTTAATTGATGTTGAAGACGGGATAATGATCAACAGTATTTGTAATCCTGATTCTTTAGGGTATACAGATTTAGCAGAAATATTTTATGAAATACTCTCAAACATTCATGGTATTGAAGATTTTGGGATAGTTCGGGATTGGAAAGAGATATTTCCATCTACTCCGAGCCAACCTATTATAATAAATTTATTAAGGTTTTTTGTTGAATTTTTAAAACCCTCTTTAGTGTCCTTTCAATCCGAAACACAAGGTCAAATAAAGTTTTGCACTCTTCTTGATACCAGAAATATTGTGTATGAAAATCTGGTATTTTTAAATGTTACAGAAGGTATCTTACCTAAAGCAAAATCAGTTGATTTTCTTTTCAATGAAAAACAAAGAGAGATAATAGGTTTAAAGACTTATGATGATATACGGCAAAGAGAAAAATATTATTTTATGAGATTAATATTATCAACTCGGGAATGTCATATTTTTTATACCGAAAATGAAGATGAAAATGTTGAGAAAAGTTCTTTTGTAGAGGAGCTTGAAATTATTTTCCCAAACATAATAAACCGATATCAATGTGAGGATAAGGGTTATGTTGAAATGTGGGAGGATAAGAAATTTCAAGTAGATAAATCATTTTCCAAATCTGTCAAGGATGTTATATCACCAATCTCTCACGATTTTTGTATATTGCCTTCGTCCTTTGACACTGATTTTCAAACACCTTTTGTGATAAAACTGAATACATATACAATATCCGAGCTGATTCGGGATCCATTTTACTGGTTTATTAATAGCAATCTTGGTTTTAAGCGTTTTCAATATCCAGTGAAGGATAGACTTGATAATAAGATATTGGGCATAATAGTTCATACCTTTTTAGAAAAGATTTTTTTATTAATAAAAGCCAATATAATGAATAATCAAAGTGAAAAAGGGAAGAGATTTATCTCTTTAGGGCAATATCGAGAGGGATTAAATGATAAAAATTTAGATGAAGTATATCAGGAGCTAATTTATAAACAAAATATATATAAATTTCCGCATGATTTCTCTGGAAAGTATTTTGAAAAGGTATTATTTCCCATCGTAAAAAAAAGAATAAAATCTTTCTTTTTGGAAAGTGAACTAGTTAATATTTCTGATAATAGTATTGTCAATATGGAGATCCTGATACCAGAAACATTGTTTTTAGAAACAGATGATTACAAGGTATTTCTTAGTGGAAAACCAGATATGGTAATAACAACCCTCGATAATCAAGCTATATCAACTCAAAAAATCAATCATATCATAGATTTTAAAACTGGTAAAGAAGATAAAAGTCAATTATATCTTTATCAGTGGTTATTAAGTAAAAATACTGAAGAGAGTCAAAGTTTTGAATATGATATGAGATTTTTTTCTATATTTAATACAGCAATAATTAAACCATTACAGGAAGAAGAAGAAGCTATTATTAAAATCCAAGATAAATTGAAAGAAACTCTTGATATATGCAATAAATTGGGTTATTTTTATCCAAAATTAAAATCTGAAAAGATAAAATATTTTGAAATTAGTAGAATAGATTTATATCAGAAAACAAAAAATAATATTTAGGGATTTTGATGTAAAATCACCTTCATAGTCTTAAATAGGCGGGAATTCAGTTTGCAAAGGAGAACAATTCCTCACAATACACCATTTCCCATCCGTGATATACTACGATTATTTTTTTAAGGATGACATCCCCAAAGGGAGCGATATTAAATTCTTTTCTGGAGTGATGGTCATCGGAGTATTTTTCGAGCTGTTCTGTGGCTTCATTGATTTTATATTTTATTTCTTGAGATAGTTTTTCGCCTTCAATATCTTTTTTGATGTATTTTAGCTCGATGAGATAGGCATATTTCATGTCTGGATATTTTTGGTAAAATGGAAACAACACAATATCTGCAAATCCTTTGTTCATCTCTTTTTCAGAGTAGCTGATGTAAAAATCGTTTATATTTAGGTAAATAAGTTGAAAAGTCTTTACAACTGCCTCACCGTCTTTAAAGTCTCTGACACTTGTCTGGATATTGAGGAGTTTTTGGATGTAATCGAAGGCTGGCTTGAAATCAGCATCATAAGCCATATTTGATATACAATTTATCATATCATCAACCCAATTTAGCCTTCCATAAGGTTTGCGTAAAATGCCTTTTATATAGTCATAAACAAGGTGTTTTATGGTTTCATTGGGAATTTGTAGTAATGCCTTTCCTTTAAAAGCCTTCCCTGTGAATGTTAATAAACCAAGAAAATATAAAAATGAAATGTAGTTTTCTTTTTCTTTTAGTTGAGTAAAAGAGAAAGTTTTTTTTATATTTGATAAAATTCCTCCCGTATTGATGATTTCTGTTAAAGTATCAAAATTTCCATTAAGCTCATCTCCATGAAAGACAAGATTTTGGAGCTTTGTGTAGTCCATGCGGAGATTATCGTCTATGAGGTATTCGGGATATAAGTCATTATCAATTATGTAAGAAATAAAATACAAGGCACCGTCGGTATTATAGACAGATTCATTACAATTTTTGGAAAATATGTAGTTATCATACCATTTTCTTAAAAGGTGTAAATCAGCTTCTTTATTTAAAGTAGATTGACCTGCTTTGATGTAATAATCAAAGATATCGTTGACATCTTTTTCAGTAAAACCAAGAATATTGTTGAATTTTGGATATAGAGAAATATTTGTCCCGATATTAAACCCACTCGACACATCGTCAAGAGTGATTGGTGAGACCCCTGTCATGAAAAGTCTGGCAAGACCTGATCTGACACCGCCTGTAAGCCCTTTTAAGACCCTGAAAAAACTTTTGAAGAAACCTGTATCTCGCGTAATTTGTTGATATAGAATATTTCCTTTATCAGATAAGAGTGTATTGGTAAAATTGTCATATTCGTCTATAAATACATAAAACTTGTAGTTAGTATCCCTTAGGGCTATTGATATTTTTCGTAATTTTTCTCCTGAGGATGGTGTTTGATATACAATGTTGATAGTTTCCTCAGAGACAAATTTTTTATATTTTCTTAAAAAAGCTTCTATTTCTTCATTGCAATAATTCTCAAACTTTTCTTGTATGTTCTCTGTTTCTTGAATAACCATTGAAAAATCGAGGTATAAAATGAGATGTTTTCCCATTTCTTCTGTTGGATGTTCATGAATCCAAGTCTCTTTAAATAAGGTGTCAAAATTTTCTTTGTTGGCTATGTCATAATACAGAGCAAGCATAGTCAAAAACATAGATTTCCCAAAGCGACGAGGACGGATGAGGAAATTGAATTTTGTTTTTTCAATTTCGGGGATAAACATTGTCTTGTCAACATAATAGGCATTATTTTCTGAAATATCAGCAAAACTTGAAATACCATATTGAATAGTTTTTATTTTTTCCATTGTTACCTCATTATAAATTACAAATTACAAATAATACTTTTGTAAACAAGTTTTTTTTATTGAGGTTATATGTCAAGTTTTTTCAAAGTTTTATTATTTTGTATTAAATTTGTTGCGAGTTTTTAAAAGAATAATTGATATGATTTCAGGTTTTCTTTGTCATTATGAACGTAGCGAAGAATCTCGGAAGTTATTAAAAATCAATATGATGAGATTCCTCATTGTGTTCAGAATGACAAATATTCACGGAATTGAACTTTTTAGAGAGGGATCATATATGACCGCAGTCTGAGAACCCATATTTGTAGTGGCGTATTGCTTACGCCTTATTTTCGATGCGAATACAAGAGGTTTTGTAGTGGCGTATTGCTTACGCCTTATTTTCGATGTGAATACAAGAGGTTTTGTAGTGGCGTATTGCTTACGCCTTATTTTCGACGCCACTACAAATATGATCTCATAAAAATAAATAAAAACGACAAAATAGGGGTTCTCGTACTGCGGTCATATATGAGATATTGTAAAAAAAAATTTTCATTGTAGATTTCTTAATATAAAAGGAATTGAGACGATTTTAAAATAAATTTTGTAAAAATTATTCATGGATTTGAAAATAGTTCTTGACTTTTTTAGCTTGTTTATAAAAATGTCACCCAACTGAATATAAAATTTGTTTTATGGAGTGATGAAAGATTGAATATGAAGATTTATGAACAGAATGTGGGTTTAGAAACACCTGCGAGAAGGCTCAAAATAGCCAGATTGAGAGACTTTGTTAAAAAAGGTCTTTTTGGTATTAAATTTTCGTTTTCGTCGATTCTTTGCTATTCTATACCTCTCCTAAGAGCAAATTTTACCCCCCCCCCCCCCCCCCCCCCCAAACCCCCCCTACTACATATTTTTCTGCTTTTTGCCCCTTTCCCCCTATTTCTCTTTTTCTTTTTTCTCTCTCCTCT